>NZ_JBFAPC010000226.1:0-6846 GCF_040675535.1 Patulibacter sp. NPDC049589
GAGCGCGGCGGCCACGGCGAGCGCGGCGCGGTCGAAGCGACCCGGCGCGGGCGCCGGTGCCTGCTCCGCGGTCACGCCGTCCGTCGGCGACCCGGCGACGGGCCCCGGGGCGAGTCCGGGCCCCGGCGTCCCGCCCGCGCCGACCCGCCGTCCGAGCGCCACCACGGGTACGATCGCCAGCGCGCCGGCGAGCGCCGACAGGGAGCGCAGCGCGAACTCGCCCGTGCCGAAGGCGCGGCCCCAGAGCCAGTCCAGGAGGTAGAAGAGCGGCGGCGTGTTCTCCGTCCGCTGGATGGTCGACCAGGCGTGGCCGAGCGACCCGTCGACGATCCGCCCGGTGTAGACCTCGTCGAGCCAGAAGCTCTGCTCGCCGGCCGTCGGCAGCCGGATCGCCAGAGCGATGAGGACGAGGCCGCCGACGAGCAGCGTCACCCCCGACGGCCGCCGGCCGTCCCGCGCCGCGGGCGCGGCGGAACCTGCGGGCCCGTCGGGTCGCGCGGGCGGGGCCGGCGGCACGGCCGGGGTCGGTGTGGTCGTCGGTCCGGAGGGGACGGGCGTGGCCTACAGGTCGCCGCCGGCGGTGGGCGGCGCGCCGGTCTCGCCCTCGCCGCCGCCGAAGCCCTCGCGGGCGAGGAACTCCTCGACCCACAGCGGGTTGGCCTCGGAGCGCCTGACCGTCGTCAGGAGGTCGCTCATGGTCGAGACCTCCTCGACCTGCTCCTTCAGGAACCACTGGATGAACTGCTCGGACTGGTAGTCGCCGGTCTCGCGGGCGATCCGCGCCAGGCGCGTGATCTGCTCGGTGACGACCTTCTCCTGGTCCAGCGCGATCTGGATCGGCTCGACGATGCCGTCGAAGCCGTTCCGCGGGCCGGCGACGGGCGGGATGATCACCTCGGAGTCCTGATCCATCAGGTACTGGACCATCTTCATCGCGTGGCCGCGCTCCTCGACGGCCTGGGCGTAGAAGAAGGCGGCCAGGCGCGGCAGGGTCTCCGTGTCGTAGTGCACGGCGACGGCCACGTACTGCTGGCTCGCGGCGAACTCGTGGGCGACCTGCTCGTTGAGCGCTTCGACGAACTCGGGGGCGGGCATGCGCGCAACTGTACCCGGCAGATCGCGCACCACGTCCGGCCCGCGGCCCCGTGCCACGCCGTGCCGGCGGGCGTGTGCGCGCCCGTCCGGCCGCCGGATCCGGGCGTCCGGACGGGCGGTTCGGACGGCCGCGGAGGGGTACTCTCGTGGGTGCCGATGCCCGACGTCCTCACCGTGAAGAAGAAGTGCTGCAAGAGCGGCCCGCGGTGCAAGAAGTGCCCGGTGGTCTGGAAGCGCCTGGAGACGCAGGGCCTGGCCACGCGCCTGGACAAGCGCCACTACGAGCCGGGGAAGAAGATCCCGGGCAAGGCGTTCAAGGCCGCGCGCAAGTAGGACCCGGGGCGTCTGGCCCCTCCGCCTGGGACCGGGACCGCGAGACGCGGTGCGCCCCACCGCTCCAGCTAGGGTGGCGCGATGGCCACGTGTCTCGTCACCGGCGGCGCCGGGTTCCTTGGGTCGCACCTCTGCGACGAGCTGCTCGCACGCGGCCACCGCGTGATCTGCGCGGACAACCTGGAGACCGGCTCGCTCAACAACATCGAGCACATCCGCCGTCCCGAGTTCGAGTTCCGGCAGATCGACATCGTCCAGCCGTTCTTCATCGACGAGCCCGTCGACGTCGTCTACCACGCCGCATCGCCGGCGTCGCCGATCGACTACCTCCGCCTGCCGCTGCACACCCTCAAGGTCGGCTCCCACGGCACCCACCACGCCCTGGGCCTGGCGAAGAAGCACCGCGCCCGGTTCCTGCTGTTCTCGACCTCCGAGGTCTACGGCGACCCGAAGGTCCACCCGCAGGACGAGTCCTACTGGGGCCACGTCAATCCGATCGGCCCCCGTGGCGTCTACGACGAGGCCAAGCGCTACGCCGAGGCGCTGACGATGGCGTACCACCGCCAGCAGGGCGTCGACACCCGCATCGTCCGGATCTTCAACACCTACGGCGCCCGGATGCGCCCGCACGACGGCCGCGCGATCCCGACGTTCTTCCGCCAGGCGCTCCTGGGCGAGCCGATCACGATGTTCGGCGACGGATCCCAGACCCGCTCGTTCTGCTACTCCGACGACCTGATCCGCGGCATCATCGCGCTGGCCGAATCCGACGAGCACCAGCCCGTCAACATCGGCAACCCCGGCGAGTTCACCCTGATGGAGCTCGCGCAAGCCGTCATCGAGGTCTCCGGCTCGACATCCGAGATCGTCTTCCAGCCGCTGCCCAAGGACGACCCCAAGCAGCGCCGACCCGACATCACCCGCGCCAAGGACATCCTCGGCTGGGAGCCCCGCGTCGACCTCACCGACGGCCTCCGCAAGACCCTCGACCTCGCCGGCCGCGAAGGCCTCGTGGGATCGGGCGATTGACGCCGTACGTCGCGGTGGGACGCCCGCTGCGACGGACGCCGCACGCATCTGGCAGGCTTACCGGTTGGTGCATCAGGCGAGGCACAGCTCCGACGGGGCCCCCGACCCGACCGTGACGCGCGAGCTCCAGCAGCCCGCGTCGGTCACGCCGCTGCGGCCAGCCGTCGACATCCGGGCCAAGCGGTCCCCGCTCGTGCAGTCCGTCCTGAGCCGCGACACGCTCCGCCACGCCATGCGGCTCGTCGCCCTCGTGGCGATCGACGCGGCCTCCGTCTGGGCCGCGATCTTCACGGCGCTCGCGCTGAAGGCGGCGTGGTTCGGCTCCTTCACGGCCGGCTGGCACGCCCATCAGGCGCGCGAGATCGCGCCGTTCACGATCCTGATCGTGCTCCTGAACTTCGGGCGCATGGGCCTCTACGGCCGACGGACGGAGCGCCCCGGGCTGGGGAAGATCGTCACCGGGCTGTTCCAGGTGATGGTCGTCTCGATGGTCTTCGTACTGATCAACGGCCAGCGCGACCAGTTCTCCAGCTACTACATCTTCTACGGCTCGGTGATCGTCGGGGTCGTGTACATCGGGCTCCTGCGGCTCGGCTACGAGACGATCAGCGCGCGGCTCCTGAAGTCCTCGGGCCAGCAGCGCCGCGCGATCCTCGTCGGCACGAGCCAGCACTCCGACGCCGTCGCCGCGGCGCTGGCGGAGGACGTCGACTCCGCCATCCAGGTGACCGGGATCCTCACGACGGACGCCGCCGGACCGCGGCCGCTGCGGGCCCGCACGCTCGGCGTCGCGGCCGACCTGCCGGCGCTCCTCAGCGCCGGGAACATCGACGAGGTCATCATCACCGACCCGTCGTTCCCGGAGGAGCAGGCGCTCGAGATCGTCGACCAGGCCCACCGGCTCGGGATCCACGTGCGCGTCGCGCCGTCGACGATGGAGATCCTCGTCCACCGCGCCGAGTTCATCCCGGGCCAGACGGTCCCGCTGTTCGAGCTCAAGCCGCCGGTCTCCGAGGGCCTCGACTTCGCGATCAAGCGCTCGTTCGACCTCCTCGTCTCGATCGTCATCCTGGTGGCGCTGAGCCCCCTGCTGCTGATGATCGCGCTGGCGGTCCGCTTCACCAGCGCCGGCCCGGTCATCTACCGCTCGCGGCGCCCGGGCGTCGGCGGCGTGCCGTTCGACTGCCTCAAGTTTCGCACCATGTACGCGGACGCCGACCACCGCCAGCACGAGCTCGAGGAGCTCAACGAGGCCGGCGGCGCGATCTTCAAGATGCGCAACGACCCGCGCGTCACCCCGGTCGGACGCATGCTCCGCCGGCTCTCGCTCGACGAGCTGCTGCAGCTGATCAACGTCCTGCGCGGCGAGATGTCGCTCGTCGGCCCGCGCCCGCTCCCGCAGCGCGACTACGACCGGCTCGAGGAGTGGCACAAGAAGCGCTACCTCGTGCTTCCCGGCGTGACCGGCCTGTGGCAGGTCTCGGGCCGCTCGGACCTCGACTTCGACGACATGGTCCGCCTGGACTTCCTCTACCTCGAGCGCTGGTCCGTGTCCCTCGACATGACCATCCTCGTGAAGACCATCCCCGCCGTCTTCGGACGCCGCGGGGCGTTCTGACGCGGTCCCCGCGCTGAGACGCACCGGTGGGGTCGGGCCGCGGCCCGCCCCCACCGGTCGCCCTCACTTGGTGGAGGAGAGGCTCCGACCGTCGACCTTGCCGTCCTCGCCGGTGGCCGGCTTGACGTCCACGACGCTCGAATCCGTCGCCGGGGCGCCGTAGAGCGACGGATCCAGGTACGTGCCCTGGTCGGTGGCCGACTTCGTCCGCACCGGCGCGATCGCGTGCTTCTGCGCCTGCGGGTCCTTGCGGACGCCGGTCACCGACCACGAGACCTTCGTGGCGCCGTGCTCGGTCCGCACGACGAACTTCCCGTCACCGTCGACCTCGTCCTGGACGATCGCCTGGCCGAACTTCCCGATCGGCGTCAGCTGGTACCGCCACTGCCCGGCCAGTGCCGTCGCGTAGTCGGGGAGCTCCACGGTCGCCCGGCCGTCGTCGCCGGTCGTGACGTTGCCCGTGTAGACGACGGTCAGCGCGTCGGTCTCGACCGGCGTGTGGGTCAGCGTCCGCTCGGTCGGCGCGCGCGGATCGTCGATCTGGAAGCCGCTCTTCGTGCCGGTCACCGTGAGGTTGCCGTTGATGACGACGTTGCCGTTGAAGAGGCCGGCCGTGCCGGTGAAGACACCCCCCGTCGACTTCCCCTGGCCGAAGATGCCCGCGCCGTTGCCGTTGGTGACGCCCTCGATCGCGTTGCCGTCGTTCGCCGCGTTGACGTTCTCGCCGCGGACGCCGACGCCGGTGCCGCCGCTGATCCCGGCCTGGCCGAGCACGCCGGTCGCGCCGTTGGGGTCGGTGACGAAGCCGCGGACGCCGTAGCCCCCCTGGCCGTCGTGCCGGCCGACGACGGCGCCGATGCCGTTGCACTTGCCGATGTTCTGCTCGCAGATCGCGCCGTTCTGGCGCGCGACGACGGCCTCACCGGACGAGCTGTCGCCGATGACGGCGGCGGCGCTGATCGACCCGGTCACGCCCCAGATCGAGTTGCCGCCCTTGGTGTTCACGAAGACGCCGGGACCGACGCCCTGGTGGTCGACGTCGATCGCGCGCTGCCCGCTGGAGGTGTTCGTGATCTTCGCCGAGAGGACGCCGTCCGTGGTGCCGCTCTGGGTCAGGTTCAGCGGGACGCTCACGCTGGCGTCCGCGCCGGCCGGGCCCGTGGGCCCGGCGGGGCCGACCGGGCCGATGGGCCCGATGGGCCCGATCGGGCCGACGGAGCCGGTGAGGCCGATGGGCCCGACCGGGCCGACCGGGCCGATCGCGCCGGTGGCACCCGTGGCGCCGGTCTCCCCGGTCTCCCCGGGGTCGCCCTTCGCCCCGGTGTCGCCCTTGGCGCCCGCGGGGCCGACGGCACCCGTAGCGCCCTGGTCGCCCTTCGCGCCGGTCGCGCCGGTCGCGCCCTGCGGGCCCGTGGCGCCGTCCGTGCCGGACGGGCCGTCGCTGCCGGGCTCGCCCTTCGGCCCGTCGATGTTCCACGAGACCTTGTACTGGCCGCGGGGGCACCGTGCCTTCCTGGTCGTCAGGTTCATCGTCTTGAAGGCCCGCGTGACGCACGCGTAGAGCCGCGTCGGCGCGGCCGCGGCCTTCGACCCGCCCTTGGAGGCGGCGCCCGCCGGGGGCGGGCCCGCCAGGAGCAGGCCGACCACGAGGACCAGGAGGGTCGCCGTGGCGAGGAATGGGAGGCGCCCGGAGAACGGGCGTGAGTGGTGGTGCAACATGGCGCCTGTACTACCACCCGAGTGTCCCCCCGCCAGGGATCTCGACCGCGACGCCACCGATTGCGGGGGTGACCCGGACATCTCTACGAGCGCGGCGGCCGGGGCCGTCCGACGTCGACGGCGTGCGCGCGCGATGATGCGCAGAGCCGCCGCGGGGCCTTCCTCGTCCCCGGCGCGACGCGCCCACCCCGGTCCCCGCGATGATGTCGCCACGCGGTGGGCGCTCCCGCCCCGCCGCTCCGGCACCGCACGATGAGCTCGACGTCCCTCTCCCGCCCGTCCGACCTCAAGGGTCACGGCTTCCTCTTCCAGCAGCTCGTCCAGCGCGAGCTGCGCCAGAAGTACCAGGGCTCGGTCCTCGGGCTCCTCTGGTACCTCGTCAACCCGCTGCTGCTGCTCGGCGCGTACTACCTGATGTTCGGCGTGGTGCTGAAGCCCGGCTTCAGCCACCCCGCCTACCCGCTGTTCATCATGACCGCGATGGTCGTCTGGCTGTTCGTGCAGGCGACGCTGCCGGCGGCGGGGGACAGCCTGCTCGCCCAGGCGGCGCTGCTGCGCAAGGCGCGCTTCCCGCGGGAGATCATCCCGACCGCCGTCGTCACCGTGCAGGCGCTGACGTTCGCGGCGCTCTTGGCGATCGTCGCGGTGCTGACCGTGGCGTTCCGCGGCACGCTGGGCTTCCAGCTGCTGCTGCTGCCGGTCGTCGTGGTCCTGCTCGTGCTCTTCGTGCAGGGCCTCGCGCTGGCGATCTCGGGTCTGCACGCGCACTTCCGGGACGTCCAGCCGATCGTCGGCGCGATCCTCGTGCCGTGGTTCTTCGTGACGCCGATCTTCTACCGGCCGACCGACATCACCGACCAGGAGTTCGCGCGCTTCGCCCTGGAGTGGCTGAACCCCGTCGCGCCGTTCGCCGAGGCGGTGCGGACGATCCTCTACGACGGGGCCGTGCCCTCCGCCGCGACGATGCTCTACCTCGTCCTCGGCGCCTTCCTGGTCCTCGCCGTCGGCGCCGCGCTCTTCCGCCGGCTCCAGCGCGACCTCGCGGTGATGCT
>NZ_JBFAPC010000227.1:0-6830 GCF_040675535.1 Patulibacter sp. NPDC049589
GCGAGGCCGCGGCTGCTGGAATCAGCCGCTTTCAAGCCCTGCTTGGGAGGTCACTCTTCCTCATCCACCCGACAGAACGGTGGATTCAGGCTGAGGAGCGCCGCGAACGCGCGGCCGAGGTCATCGACGCGCGGGACGAACGCGTACACGACCCAGCCGAGGCGGAAGACTCGAGCGCGATCCACCCAGCGCCCGACCGTCCGGGGCGAGACGCCCGCCCAGTGCAGCTGGCGGGCCGAGATGACGCCGTGCTGGAGTGCCGCGATCTCGGCGACGAGCTGTGCAATGCCGCGGTCTCGATCCACACGGGAATCGTGTCGCAGTCCGCGTGACCCGTCGGGTGCCGACCGTGACGATGTTGTGCCGATTGCGAGCGCGAGCGGATCGGCCGGCGATCGAGGCGGTGCTGCTCAGTGCCGGCCACGGTCGCAGACCGGCCGGCGGTCGATCACGGACACCGCCTGGCCGACGATCGACCGACCCCGTACCCAGACACCCCGCGCATCGCGAGCCGCGGTCGATCACGGACACCGCCTGGCCGACGATCGACCGACCCCGCGACCTGACACCTCGCACACCGCCAGCCACGGTCCATTACCGACACCATCCAGCCAACGATCGACCGACCCCGACACCCGGGCAGCACTCCGCCCGCCGCTGACGGCCCCTCGGGGCCGCCCCCTCCCGCGCGTCGCCGAGCCCGAACCGGGCCCGGCCTCCCGGCAAGCCCCGGCTCAGGCGTGCGCCGGCTCGCCGCCCGCCGTCGCGGGGGCGCCCGCCGTGCGCTCCCACGGGCGGTGCAGGCGCAACGTCGAGAGGATCGCGCGCGTCGCGGGGCTGCGGTTCATGGTGATGAAGTGGATGCCCGGCGCGCCGGCGGCCAGCAGCTCCGCGGCCTGGAGGGTGGCGTAGGAGATGCCGAGGCTCTTGAGCGCCTCGGGGTCGTCCTCGCGCAGGTCGAGCTCGCGCCGGTAGTCGTCCGGGATGCGGGCGCCGATCTTCTTCAGGAAGCCGCGCGACTGGCCGATCGACGTGATCGGCATGAGGCCCGGGATGACCGGGACGTCGATGCCCTCGTCGCGCAGGCGCTGCACGAACGAGAAGTAGTCGGCGTTGTCGTAGAAGATCTGGGTGATCAGGAACTTCGCGCCGGCCTGGACCTTGGCCTTCGCCGTCTGGACGTCGTCGTCGTCGTGGCGGGCGTCCGGGTGCGGCTCCGGGTAGGCGGCGCCGCCGATCGCGAACGGGAACTCCTCGGCGATCAGCGCCGTCAGCTCGGGGGACGACGCGAAGCCGCCGGGGGTCGGCGCGAACTTCTCCTCGCCGCCGGGCGGGTCGCCGCGGAGCGCCAGGACGTTGTCGACGCCGGCGTCCCGCATCTGCTGCAGGACGGTGCGGATCTCGCCCTTCGTCGCACCGACGCAGGTGAGGTGGGCCATCGCCTCGAGCCCGTGGTCGAAGCGCAGGTTCCGCACGACCTTGATCGTCCGGTCGCGGGAACTGCCCCCGGCCCCGTAGGTGACGGAGACGAACGACGGTGAGAGCTCGCGCAGCGTCTCCAGGGCGTCGTGCAGGAGGGCCTCCGCCTCGTCGGTCTTCGGCGGGAAGAACTCGAACGAGAACGTCGGATCCGGCGACGTCTCGATGATCTCGTCGATGCGCATCCCCCACATCGTACGGTCGACCGGCCCTGCCGGGGCCCTCGGCGGGGGTCAAGGAGCCCGCCGAGGACGACGATGCGGCCCGGACGACGCGCGCCCCGGGCGCCGCCGAGGCGGCCCGGACCTGTGCCCGGCGTCAGGCGGAGACGGTGCGGTCCCGTCCGTGCGCGGCCCGGACCCGCGCGCTGCGTGAGGCGGAAGCGGTCCGGCGTCTCGTCCGTGCGCGGCCCGGGCCTGCCCCTTACGTCAGGCGGAAGCGGTCCGGCGTCTCGTCCGTGCGGACGATCTGGCCGGTGACCTCGAGGTGCCGCAGGAAGCACTGGATCTCGGCCAGCAGCCAGCTGCCGTTGTCCGCCGTCAGCGGCATCCCGAAGACGTGCGGGGCGATCTCCGCCGGGGTGCGCGGCTCGGGGCCGGCGAGGGCCTCCTCCGTCAGCCGGAGCCGGTCGGCGACCAGCTCGCGGTTGGCCCGGATGTGGCCCTCGACGTCCGTGAAGGTGCGGCCGTGGCCCGACAGGCAGAGCCGGGCGTCGAGGTCCTCGATGCGGTCCAGCGACGCGAGGAACTCGCCGATCGGGTCGGGGGTGTAGCCGAAGTCGAAGAACAGCGAGACGCGGCCGAGCAGGTGGTCGCCCGAGATCAACATGCGGCGCTCGGCGTTGAACAGGCAGACGTGCGACGGCGCGTGGCCGGGGGTCTCGATCGCCGTGAAGACGCCGAGGTCCGTGGCGATCTGCACCCCGTCGACGAGGTCGTGGTCGACCTGCAGGCCGCCCGCGATGCCGATGTCCTCGCGGCGGACGATCTCCGACGCCGCGCGGACGTCCGCCTCGGGCACGCCGGACTGCAGCGCGATCTCGACCCGGCGCTCCCAGTAGCCGTCCGGGTTGGCCAGCCACTTGGTCAGGTGGTCGTGGTTGGGGTGGCACCAGACCTCGGCGCCGGACCGCAGGACGATCGGCGTCGTCTGGCCGCAGTGATCGACGTGCGCGTGGGTCAGGACGACGCTGCGGACGAGCTCCAGCCGCAGGTGGACCATGTCGAGTGCCCGCTCGAGGTGCGCCAGCGAGCCCGGCTGGTGCATCCCGGTGTCGAACAGCACGACGCCGTCGCCGGCCGCCACCGCCCACGCGTTGCCGTGCGGAACGCCCGGCCACGGCAGGGGGAGCCGCAGGCGCCAGACGCCGGGGATCACCCGCTCGCCGCGTCCGAGCTCCTTCGCTGCGCGCCCGCTGCTCATCGCGGGCGGCGGACGGAGCGTTGCGGACGGGGACACGGCATGGGACGAGAGACGTTACCCGTAGACTCGGCCGCGGACCGTGGCGAAGAAGCGCAAGAAGACCAAGACCGGGCAGCGGATCACCGATCGGAAGGCCCCCGGGCTGCCGACGGTGCCGTACGCGAGCCCCGACGGCCGCATGACGCTCGACCTCCGGTGCGCGATGACGCCGAAGACGCGCCTGGTCTACGCCGAGACCGTCGGCGGGGAGCTCGCCCAGGCGGCGAAGACCCGCGAGGACGTCTGGCACCGGGCCGTCGAGTTCCTCTTCGAGCGCCTCGTGGTCGGCTGGACCGTCGACGACGTGCCGACGACGGGCCAGAAGGCCCTCATCGCGCGCTTCCGCGTCGCGAGCCCCGAGGAGCGCACGTGGATCCGCACGGCGCTGCGCGAGCACCTCACCGAGTGGTTCCCCGAGATGCAGGCCCCGTGATGGCGCGCTTCGGCTCCCGTTCCCGCGCCGAGAAGGAGGACCCGGTGCCCCAGAACCCCCAGCCCACCCGCCCCGAGGACGAGGACGACGACGCCGTGATCGCCTCCGAGCTGAGCGCCGCCGCGTTCGCCGACCTGCTGGCCGGCTACTGCCTGGAGCCCGAGCCGGGCGACCAGGTCCTCATCCGCTCGACCGACCTGGCCGCGCCGCTGCTCGTCGAGCTCCAGCGCGCGATCCTGGGGCGCGGCGCGTGGCCGCTGATCCGCGTCGAGCTGCCCGGCCAGACCGAGGGCTTCTACCGCCACGCGCAGGACCGCCACCTCGACGAGCTCTCCCCGCTCGCGCTCGAGGAGGCCCGCCAGGCCACCCACTCGCTGTCGATCCAGGCGCCGGAGGACACCTCGGCGCTCGCCGACGTCGACCCCGAGCGCCTGGCCCGCGCCGCCCGCGGCCGACAGGAGGCCCGCGAGCTCACCCTGCGGCGCCGCTGGGCGACGACCCTGTGGCCGACGGCCGCGCTGGCCGACCAGGCCGGGATGACCCTGCGCGAGCTGTCCGCCTTCGTCGCCCGCGCGACGTTCCTGGACCGCAGCGACCCGATCCGCGCGTGGAACGGCCTGCGCGACTTCCAGGCCCGCCTGATCGAGCGGCTCGACGGCGTCGAGGAGCTGCGCATCGAGGCCGAGGGCACCGACCTGACGCTGAACGTCGCCGGCCGCGTGTGGGTCAACAGCGACGGCCGCCGCAACATGCCCTCGGGCGAGGTCTTCACCGGGCCGATCGAGTCCAGCGCGACGGGCTCGATCCACTACACCGTCCCGTCGTCCCCCGCCGGCGTCGACGTCGCCGACGTGCGGCTGACGTTCAAGGACGGCGAGGTCGTCGAGCACACGGCCGGCGTCGGGGCGGAGTACCTCGAGCGCGCCCTGGCCACCGACGACGGCGCCCGCTTCCTCGGCGAGGTGGGCATCGGCACGAACTTCGGCATCGACCGCGCGATCGGCGTGATCCTCTTCGACGAGAAGATCGGCGGCACGGTCCACACGGCGCTGGGCCGGTCGTACCCCGAGACGGGCGGGACGAACGAGTCCGCGCTGCACTGGGACCTCATCTGCGACCTGCGCGGAGGCGGCAGTCTCTACGCCGACGGCGAGGTGCTCCAGGAGAACGGGGCCTTCCGGCTGTAGGGGCGCGGGGCGCCGGGGCGGGAGCGGCGGCGGTTCGTCGTTCGTCCCGGAGGGCGCGGGCGCGAGGTCCGCGCGGGGTCCGGGCGTTGCGCGAGGTGCGGGCGGCGCGCGGGGTGCGGCCGCGCGCGAGGTGCGGGCGGCGCCGGCTCGAGTTCTCCATGCTGGGCGGGGAGAACTCGAGCCGGAGCCGGGGAGCCGGCCCGGCGGCGCCCAGTGGCGGGGTGAACCGAGGCTCCTGGTCGCCTTGTCCCGACCACGGGGCGAGAAGCCGACCAGAAACCGCCCGCCCTACCCGAACCCGGCTCCTGGTCGCCTTCCCCCGACCACGCAGGGAGCACCCGACCAGGAACCCTCCCGGCCCACACGACAGGCGAACCGGGGCACGCGTCCGACCGGGTCAGCCCCGCGGCGCCCCGCCGGCCTCGTCGTCCCGCCGGCCCTCGTCCAGCCGCTCGCCGAGCTCGTCGACGATCAGCAGGTCGCGGCGGACGCGGCGGGTGCGGTACGCGGAGCGGCCGACCATGTGGGCCGCGACCGGCGCCGTCGCCAGCTGGAAGACGGCGACGAGGACGAGCGTGGTGATGTCGAAGCCGGTGCGCAGGCGCAGGCCGACGCCGATCAGGACGAGCAGCAGGCCGAGGACCTGGGGCTTGGACGCGGCGTGCATCCGCGAGAGCACGTCGGGGAACCGGACGACGCCGATGCCCGCGGCGAGCGAGAGCGCCGCGCCCCCGAGCAGGCAGATCGCGGCCAGGACGTCGAGCACGCCGCTCATGCCCCGGCCCCCCGGACCATGGCGGGACGCGAGGCCGCCCGCCGGCCTGTCCGCGCCGCGGAGACGTCGTGCGTCGGGGTCATGCGTCGTCCTCCCGGTCTCTGAGCGCGCCGAGCCGGGCCTCGACGCGGGCCTCCTCGCGGCGGTCCGGGTCGTCGTCGCCGACGTCCGCCCCGAACCGCGCGACCGCGACGGAGCCGACGAAGCCCAGCAGCGCGAGGACGGCGAGCACCGGCAGCGTCGTCCCGTGGCGGCCGTAGGCGGCCTCGATCCCGATCGCGCCGATCAGGCACGACAGCAGGACGTCCATCGCGACGACGCGGTCCAGGGCCGAGGGGCCCCGGACGACGCGGATCAGCGCCAGCAGCGCGGCGACGCCGAGCATGGTCGCGGCGACCCAGAGGACGACGGTCACGACGGGCTCCCGGTCTCGAAGGCGGCGGCGGTGGTCCCTGCGGCGGCCCCGGGGAGGGACGGACGTCGTCGCCCCGACCGGCGACCTGCGCGGGTGCGGGGGACGCGGCCTGCGGCCGTGGCCGTGGCGGTAGCCATGGCCGTAGGCACGGCCGAAGCCATGGCCGTCGTCACGGCCGAAGCCACGGCCGTAGCCGCGGCCGTCGTCGCAGCCGCGACGACGATCACGAGTGCGCCTTCGGGTCTCGGGTGGTGGCGAGGTCCGTCGTGCCGAGACCGGCCGGCGCGCCGGGCCCCACCGCGTCGGGCCCCGCCGCGTCGAGGTCGGCCGCGTCGAGCGCGAGCCGGTCCGTCGGTGCCCCGAACGCGCGGATCATCCGGGCCTCGGTCTCGCGGGCGCGGCGGCGCTCGCGCTCGACGTCGCCGCGGTCGCGCACGCCGATCAGGTGCAGGTAGACGATCGCGTCGTGACGGTCGATCTCCACGACGAGGCTGCCCGGGACGAGCGAGAGGACCTCGGCGACCAGGGTCAGCATGAGGTCCGACCGGGTCACGAGCGGGACGCCGATGACGGCCGTCGGCGACTCCTGGTCGCGGCGGAACGCGAGGCTCGCGACCTCGACGCTCGCGCGGACGACGTCCCAGGCGAAGCGCACGGCGAAGCGGGCGGCGGCCAGCGGGTGGATCCGGCCCTCGATGCTCAGGCGCGGGAGCGGGAACATCGCGATCGTGAGGACCGACACGAACAGGCCGCTGACGATCAGGCCCGGCGTGACGCGGCCCCAGAGCAGCACCCAGAGGATCACGAGCCAGACGACCGCGACCGGCTGCAGGATCCCCGAGCCGGCGGCCCGGCGGCGCGCCAGGCGACGCCCGATGCGGCGGACGGGGCTCACGGGGTGCTCCCGTCCGCCGGCAGCCGCCCCGGCGGCCCGACGACGAAGCTCCCGTCGTCCGCGCGCACGACCGTCCCCGGCGCGGCCGGGGGGGCGGTCGGGGCGGGGGGGCGCCACTCGCCGGCCGCGCGGGGGGGGGTAGGGAGGGCGGGGGGGTGGGGCAGAGGGTTTTAAGTGCGGGGTTG
>NZ_JBFAPC010000228.1:0-6782 GCF_040675535.1 Patulibacter sp. NPDC049589
GCGACGATGCTCTACCTCGTCCTCGGCGCCTTCCTGGTCCTCGCCGTCGGCGCCGCGCTCTTCCGCCGGCTCCAGCGCGACCTCGCGGTGATGCTGTGAGCGGCGGCTACGAGCAGGACGGCGTCCCCGCCGGGACGATCGAGCTCGAGGCCGCGACGCGGTCCTTCCGCGTCCAGGCCGACGCCGGGCGGACGCTCAAGGAGCTCGTCCTGCGCTCGGGCGCGCGGCGCAAGGGCGTCACCGGCCCCGAGGAGGTCTTCGCCCTGCGCGGGGTCGACCTCCACATCGCGCCGGGCGAGACCGTCGCCATCGTCGGCCGCAACGGCGCCGGCAAGAGCTCGACGCTGCGGGTGTTGGCCGGGATCGTCCCGCTCGACGGCGGCTCCGTCCGGATCGGCGGTCACGTCGCCGCCCTGCTGGACCTCGCCGCCGGCTTCAGCCGCGACTTCTCCGGTCGCGAGAACATCATGATGGGCGGCGCCCTCTACGGCCTGACCCGCAAGCAGGTCGAGGACCGCATCGAGGACATGGTCGCGTTCTCGGAGCTCGGCGACTTCGTCGACCTGCCGCTGAAGGCGTACTCGAGCGGCATGCTCGTGCGCCTCGCGTTCGCGATCGTCGCGTTCCTCGACGCCGACGTGCTGCTGATCGACGAGGTCCTCGCGGTCGGCGACGGCGCGTTCCAGCGCAAGTGCGAGGAGCGGATCGCCGCGCAGGTCGCCGGCGGATCGACCCTCGTCCTCGTCTCGCACGACCTCTCGCTGATCCAGCGGACCTGCGCCCGCACCGTGCTGCTCGACAGCGGCCGGGTCGCCGCCGACGGGCCCACCGAGGACGTGCTCGACCAGTACGTCGCGCTGCTCGAGGGCAAGACCGCGCCCGTCCGCGGCACCGACCACGTCGCCGAGGCCGCGGCGGAGGCCGCCGTGCGCGCCGGCATCCCCGTGCCGTCCACGGGCGGCGGCGAGCACCCGCATCCCACACCGTCCGCGGAGGACGACGCATGAGGCCCGAGGACGCTCTCGCCCACGCCCGACTACGGTCGGCGGAGCACGCCGCGACGACGATCCCGACCGGGGGCCTCGAGGTCGAGCGCTCCGACCAGCCGAGCGATGACCAGCTCGTCCAGTGGGCGGTCATCGAGCCCGACCTGCGCGAGGTCCGCTCGACCCGCCGCGGACCCGTCGGCAGCGCCGTCACCGCGCTCAAGCAGGGCCAGCTGCGCCTGATGGGCCAGTACCACGCGCAGGTCACGTCGGTCCAGAACCGCCTGAACGTGCACCTGGCGCTGCGCTCCACGCTGCTGCGCGAGGAGGTCCAGGCGATGAAGCAGGAGATCGTCTGGCTGCGCGGCCGCGTCGCCGAGCTCGAGGACCGCGCCGGCATCGTCCCGCCGCCGGACCCGGTCGACCGGCCCTCCACCGCGCCCGTCCTGCCGGATGCCGACGCCGACCGCCCCGACGGGAGCCCCCGATGAGCCTCGTCGTCCACCAGGTGATCGGCGGCGCCGGCCCGTACGACGCGATCACGAACCAGGCGCTGCGCTTCCGCCGCCTCTTCGACCAGTGGGGCTGGGGCGGCGTCGACGCCGCGGTCCACATCGACCCGCGGATGGGCCAGAAGTTCGTCCCGATGCGGACCCTGGTGCCGCACCCCGACGAGGTCGTCTTCACCCAGTACTCGGCCTACACGCCGGGCCTGCGCGACCTGCTCGAGGGCCACGGCCGCTCGCTGGTCCTGTGCCAGAACATCACGCCGCCGGAGTGGTTCTGGCAGTACGACCCGCTGACCGCCCTGCAGTGCTACCTCGGCCGCCGCGACGCCGAGCGCGTGATGGCCGCCGCGACCGTGCCCGCCGGCGCCTCCCGCTACACGGCCGAGGAGTTCGGGGCCGACACCGTCATCCCGATCCTCTTCGAGCCGGAGCGCTACGGGAAGCCCGGCCCGCGCCGCGAGCCGCCCGCCGGCGGCGGCGAGGTCCTCTTCGTCGGGCGCCTGTGCCCACACAAGCGCCACGACTCGCTGATCCGCGCCGTCGCCCTGCTGCGCGCGCGTCACCGCCCGGACGCGACCCTGCGGATCGTCGGCGAGCCCGTCAACGACCACTACGGCGCGATGGTCCAGGAGCTCGGCGACCGGCTGCTCGGCAAGGACGCGTTCGTCTGGGAGCGCGGGATCACCCAGGACGAGCTGGCCGACCGCTACCGCGGCGCCGACGTGCTCTGCTGCATGTCCGAGCACGAGGGCTTCTGCGTGCCGATCCTCGAGGCCTTCCACTACGGCCTGCCCGTCGTCGGCCGCCCGTCCGGCGGCGTCTCCGAGGTCGGCGGCGACGCGACCCTCCTGACGGACGACGAGGACCTCGGCGTCGTCGCGGCCCTGCTGGACACGGTCCTCTCCGACGGGGCGCTGCGCGCGGAGCTCCTGGAGCGCGGCCGCCGGCGCCTGGTGGCCTACGACGAGACGTCGACCGCCCAGGCCCTGCGCACGGCGCTCGACCGCGTCGTCGCGGCGGCGCCGGTCGCCGGTTGACGGCGGGACGCCGCGGTCGAGCGTGCGCGTCTCCTGCTCACAGGAGGAGGAGCGCGACGTCGTTGACCGGGTTCCGCCCGGGCAGGCGGGCTGGCCCGCCCGGCTCGTCTAGGGCGCCACCGCCCGGTACGCTCGGCCGATGTGCGGCCGCTTCACCACCGCCGGGCAGCCGGCCGAGTTCGACGCCCGCTTCGACGCCTCGGCGGCGGAGCTCGGCTCGTCGCTCGGCCGCTACAACGTGGCCCCGCGCCAGCAGGTCGGCGTCGTCGAGCGGGCCGAGGACGGGAAGCTCAGCGGCCTGACCGCCCGCTGGGGCCTGCTGCCGCGCTGGGCGAAGACCTCCAAGGACCGCCTGCAGCCGATCAACGCGAGGGGCGACAAGCTCCTGGAGTCGAAGCTCTGGAAGCCGCTGCTGGGCAAGGCGTCCCACCGCGTCCTCGTCCCCGCCGACGGCTGGTACGAGTGGATCAAGGCCGAGGCCAAGGGCGAGAAGCCTGCGCCGTTCCACCACACCGTCGACGGCGGCGGCTGGTTCGCCTTCGCGGGCCTCGTGAACACCACGAAGGTCGACGACCTCGACGAGCCGATCACGACGGTCACGATCATCACGACGACCGCCAACGGCCCGGCCTCGCGCGTCCACGACCGCATGCCGGCCGTGCTCTCCGGCCGCGACGAGGAGCTCGCGTGGCTGCACCCGGACCTGGGCGCCGAGGACGCGATCGAGCTGATCCAGCCCCTGGCCGACCAGCGCGTCGCCCTGGCCCCGGCCTCCAAGCGCGTCAACCACGTCAAGAACCAGGGCGCCGAGCTGCTGGACCCGGCGGTCGAGTAGCCTGCCCGGCCGCCCCGGGCTCGCTGCGAGGTCACAGGTCGGGTAGAAGTCCGGGATGAGCCACGCCGACGACCTCGCCGCCCGCGCCCGCGCCCTCCACGCCGAGGGGCTCCTGAGCGCCGAGGGCCTGGACCGCTTCGTCCGGGCGCTTCGCACCGACGAAGGCACACCATCGGAGTACGCGGCCTTCCTCGACCACATCGAGACCCGCCGCGACGCCACGGCCCCGGAGCCGGGCCTGCCGGGCGCCTGAGGATGCGCACGGACCGCGCACGCGCCGCCCGGAGCCCCGCCGGGAACTCTCGGCGGCGCCTCGGGCGTGACCCGGCGGGCGGCCGGGACGAGAGGCCGCGCGCACCGGCCCCGGAACGACGAAACCCCCGTCGGTGACGGGGGTTTCCACTCAGTGCCTCGGGAGGGACTCGAACCCTCAACCTTCGGATTAAGAGTCCACTGCTCTAACCAGTTGAGCTACCGAGGCCCGAGCATCGTACAAGATGGCCCCGGCCCGATGTCGTCTGGTCCGTCCCCGGGGGCCCGGGGACTACTTGGAGCCGGAGGGCGCCGGGGTCGTCGTGCCCGTCGGCTCGTCCGGCAGCGTCACGGTGCCGCCCGGGGCGGTGCCCGCGCCGGTGGCCTTCTGCAGCGCGGCCTGGGCCTTGGTGTCGTTCGGGTTCTTCGCGAGCGCGATCGTGGCGTTCAGCGCCGCGGTCTGGCTCTTGGGCGTGAGCTCGCGGAGCTTCGCGACGGTCGCGTCGGTCACGCGGTCGGAGCGCTTCGCGGCGTACTGCGCCTGGAGCAGCGCGATGTAGGTGTCGACGGGGACCTTCGTCCCCTCCTTCTGCGCCTTGTCCTCCTGCGCCTGCGTGGCGAGGCCCTGGGCGTCGGCCCAGTCGGACGGCCGGTTGAGGTTCTCGGGGGAGAACGCCGTCGCCATGCGCGTGGCGACCTGGATCGAGATCGGGTCGGGCTTCAGCGCGACGTACTTCGCCCACGCGTCGGCGGCCTTCTGGAACTCGGCCTTCGCGTCGGCCGGCGGCGTCGTCGCCGTCGCGGGGATCAGCTCGGTGCCGGACGCGAAGCGCAGCGACGCGATCGAGCCCCAGGACTCGGCGTCCCGCGGGTTCGCCCGGACGCGCTTGGTCAGCTGGTCGAGGCGGTCCTTGTTCTGGTCCGTCAGCGACGTCGAGTTCGACGATCCGTTGTCGCTGCTGAACAGGCCGGGGCCGTTGGTGCCCACGCCGAAGAGGATGGTGCCGCCGATCAGGACGACGGCGAGCACCACGTAGACGGCTTGGACGGCGCGCTTGCGGCCCGGGGCCCGCAGGTCGAAGAGCATGGGGGGCAGGATAGACGGCGGGGAGCGTCCACCCGCCACCGACCCCGGGGGCTACGTCGCCGGACGGTCCTCGTCGGCGTCGTCCGCGTACGGATCGTCGGCGTCGAAGGCGTCTGCGCGGGACTGCCAGTCGTCCGCGGGGGCACCCCGTCCGCGCACCGCGGGGGGATCGCCGGGACCCACGGGGCGGGGCCCGTCCGGGTCGCCCAGAAGCTCCGGATCCGGCTCCTCGCCGTCCGGCGCGTCGTCGTCTTCGTCGGCGAGGTCGACGTCGGCGAACCCGTCCTCGTCGTCGTCCTCACCGAGCTCGCGCCACTCGGCCAGCCGGCCGCCGATGCCCGTCACGGGCGAGCGCTTCTCCAGGAAGTGGGCGATCCAGACGCTGATCTCGAACAGCACCACCAAGGGCGCCATCATCAGCAGCATCGTGACGGCGTCCGGGGTCGGCGTGATGACCGCCGCGATGACCGCCGCGATGATCAGCACCATCCCGCGCTGCTTGCGCAGCTGCTTGGAGCTCAGCACCCCGAGCCGCGTGATCGCGATGACGATCACCGGGACCTGGAACACCAGTCCCGACCCGGCCAGGAACATGGCCACGAACTTGTAGTAGTCCTTGGCCTGGACCAGGATGTCGAAGTTGTCGCTGTTGAAGTTCTGGAGGAAGTCGACGGCCCGTGGCAGCGCCAGGAAGTAGCCGAAGGCCACGCCGCCGTAGAACAGGAACGGCACCCCCAGGAGCAGGGGGACGATCGCCTTCTTCTCACGACTCGTGAACGCCGGGATCAGGAACGCGTACAACTGGTAGAGCAGTAGCGGCAGCGCGAGCACCAGCGCGCCGTACATCGCGACGTTGACCGTCTGGAAGAACGGTTCCGCCACGCCGAGGGTGACGGGCTTGCGCGACGTGCTCGTCGGCGCCAGCTTCTGGGCGGCGCGCAGCGCGTCGAGCGCCGCGCGCTTCTGGAGCGTCGTCGCCGCGGTGTCACCCGTGACGGGCGTCGTGGCGAGCGGCTCGAGAGCCTTCAGCGCCCCCGAGACGGCCTTCTCGAAGCAGACGGACTGCTGACTGTCGTTGCTCTTGCCGGTGCACTGCTTCGCCGTGACCTTCTGCGACTTCTCGAGCGGCTTGTTGATGATCTCGAGGAGATTCCCGTTCTGCCAGAACGCGAAGGCGAACGCGACGATGAAGATCGCCAGCGACACCATGATGCGGGACCGCAGCTCCGAGAGGTGCTCGACGAGCGTGAAGCGGTCCTCCGAGGAGACCGGCCGGAGCTTCGCCATCGAGTGCTACGCGCGCGGCGTGCGACGCCGCTCGTCGACCGGCTCGCCGGTGACGTTCTCCTCGTTGCGGTCCTGGGGAGCCGCCGGGAGGTCCTTGTCGTCCTTCTCGTCCGCGCCCGTCACCGAGTCGCGGAAGTCCCGCATGTTCGACCCGAGGGACTTCCCGACGCCGGAGAGGCGCTTGGGCCCGAGAACCAGGAGCACGACCACGAGAACGACGACGGCCGTCACGGGGGTGATGAACGCGAGGGGCATGGAGGGATCCTTCCAGGTCATCTACGGAAAGGGAACGACCGCTGTCGCTCCGTGGATGCCCGCGCACCGGCCCGTGCACGTGCGGGCACCGTCTGCGGGCGGCGGCAGCGCACCGGCGGACCGTGACCGAACCGGGCCGTCTCCGCCAGGCCACGACCGCCCGGCGGCGGCCCCCGCTACAGGCGGCGGTCGACCACGCCGCGGGCGACGAGCCCCAGCGCGGTGCGGCGGCCGTCGTCCAGGCCCACCGGGAGCGCGTCGAGGCCGGCGGCGACGAGCTCGCGGGCGCGCTCCTCCGTGGCCGCCGTCGCGCCGGTCGCGGCGATCCGGTCGCAGACCTCGGCGGCCTGCTCCGCGGTCGTGACCGTCCGGACGTCCAGGGCCCGCAGCGACGGATCGCGCTCGCGGGCGACCAGCATCGGCAGCGTGACGGTGCCGTCGAGCAGGTCCGTCCCGCGCGGCTTGCCGGTCTGCTCCGGTGGGGCGACGACGTCGAGGACGTCGTCGAAGAGCTGGAAGGCGATGCCGATCGCC
>NZ_JBFAPC010000229.1:0-6567 GCF_040675535.1 Patulibacter sp. NPDC049589
GGGACAGCGGGCGACCGCCTCGCCATCGAGGACGTGGCGATCCCAGTTCTTGGTCATGGTGCTCATGGCTGGAACTCCGACAGCTTGTAGGGATTCGTGCGGCGATCCCCCAGGGAAGGTGCGCAGATGTCGGGCAGAACGCTCAGAACGGTGTTGGTGGCCCTCGCGGCCACGTCGACGATCGCGGCGGTGGCCGCGGGCCCCGCGACGGCCGGCGCCCAGCCCGCGGGCACCGAGGGTCCAGCCACGCGCCGCCAGCTGACCCTGCGCGACAGCCTCTACCTGCTGCCGCTCCGTCAGCCGTCCGCGTCGCCGCAGTGCCTGTTGATCCTCTGCCCGCTGATCCAGGCGCTGAGCCCCGTCGGATCGGGTCCGGACGCCGGCGTCTCGGGCCTGCAGGTGACCGGCCTGCTGCTCGCGCCCCCCGGCGTCACGGCCGAGTCCCGGTCCGAGCCGCTGCCCTACGACGGCGCCGGCGAGGACGGCACGGCATCCGTGCAGTTCTCGGTCGACCGGCGCGGCGACGGGTCCGGCGGGTCGGCCACCACCGAGGTGCTCCTGCAGGACACCGACGGCGGCACCGTCGCCCGCCTGCCCTCCAGCCCGCTGCCGCTCGACGGGACGCGGCGGTCGATGGGGACGGTCTCGATCGACCCGAAGGCCCTGATCCCCGGGCACTCGTACGTCGCGGTCGTGCGGTTCGCGCTGTCCACGCCGCCCGGGAGCAGCGTGACCGCGCGGGTGTACGCGCCGCAGCTGCTCGCGCTCGGGCCGACGAAGGCGCCCAAGGCCCCGGCCGCGCTCAAGCCCCGGGCGCCGGTGGTGACGCTCCTCGGCCGGCGGCTCCGCGTGGTCGCGAAGTGCCCGGCCGGGTCGGCGCGCTGCGACGTCGAGGCGCGGTCGTCGCTGCGCGGGAAGACCGTCGGCAAGGGCGGGGCCGACATCCAGGCGGGATCCGAGCACACGTTCACCTTCCGGCTGACGGCCGCGGAGTTGCGGCGCGCCCGGCGGGTCGGACGGATCGCCACCGCCGTGCGGGTGCAGGACGAGAAGGGCCGCGTCGGCGTCGCGCGGTCGACGCTGCGCGTGCCGCGGCACTGAGCCGTCGGCGACGGCGGCCGCGGCGCCCGGCCCCGCCCGTCGGCGCGATCGCCCAGCCGTCGCGCACCCATCCCTCCGCGCCCGCACCGATCGTCACCGCGGGCGGTCCGGGCGGGGCTACGCTGCGAGGCGTCTCCCCGAGAAAGGCCGGGCCCATGGACCGGAAGTGGCTGGCCCTCGTCGCTGTGGCGACGGGCGTCTTCATGCTCCTCATCGACGTGACGATCGTCAACGTCGCGCTCCCCGACATCGCGACGGACCTGCACTCGTCGTTCTCGAACCTCGAGTGGGTCGTCAACGCGTACACGCTGACGCTCGCCTCGACGCTCCTGGTCTTCGGCTCGGTCGCCGACCTGATCGGGCGCCGGCGGGTCTTCCTCACCGGGCTCGTCCTCTTCTCGGCCGCGTCGCTCGGCTGCGGGCTGTCGGGCACGCCGCTCCTGCTGAACCTCATGCGTGGCGTCCAGGGCGTGGGCGGCGGGATGATGTTCGCGACGTCGCTGGCGATCATCGCCCAGACCTTCCACGGGCCCGAGCGCGGCGTCGCCTTCGGGATCATGGGAGCGGTCACCGGCGCCGCCGTCGCGATCGGGCCGCTGCTCGGCGGCGTGCTGACCGACGTCTTCGGCTGGCAGGCGATCTTCCTCGTCAACCTGCCGATCGGCGCGTTCGCGGTCTACCTGACGCTGACGAAGGTCACGGAGTCCAAGGATCCGCACCCGTCCGGGATCGACTGGCTCGGGGCGATCCTCTTCGCCGGCGCGCTGTTCCTGCTGATCTTCGGGCTCGTCGACGCGAACAAGGAGGGCTGGGGGAGCGCCCAGATCCTCGGCTGCCTGATCGGCTCGGTCGTCCTGCTCGGGGCGTTCGTCGCGGTCGAGCTGCGGCGCGAGAACCCGCTCTTCGACCTGCACCTGCTGCGCAAGCCGAGCTTCCTCGGAGCGTCGCTCGTCGCGTTCTGCATGTCCGCGTCGCTGTTCGCCATCTTCCTGTACCTGACGCTGTACCTGCAGGGCGGCGTGCTCGGGTACTCGCCGCTGGAGGCCGGGCTGCGGTTCCTGCCGATCACCGCCCTGATGCTCGTGGTCGGGCCGATCGCCGGGCGGCTGACGACGAAGGTCCCGGTCCGGCTGCTGCTCGGCGGCGGCCTGTTCCTCGTCGGCCTCGGGCTGGCGCTGATGCACGGGGTGGACCCCGGCGACGACTGGACGGTCCTGATCGTCGGCTTCGTGATCGCCGGCGTCGGCTCGGGCTTCGTCAACCCGCCGCTGGCGTCGACGGCGATCGGCGTCGTCGAGCAGCGCCGCTCGGGCATGGCGTCCGGCATCAACTCGACGTTTCGGCAGGTCGGTATCGCCGGCGGCGTCGCGGCGCTCGGCGCGGTCTTCCAGCACCGGGTCGGCAGCGTCCTCCACGCGCAGCTCGACGGCGTCGAGGGCGGGGCGGCCCGCGCGGACGACCTCGCGGCGGCCGTCACGGCCGGGCAGACCGAGGCGGCCGTGCAGGGCGCTGCCGACCGCGGCGCCACGCCCGAGCTCGTCGACACGCTGCGGAACCTGTCCCACGAGGCGTTCGTCAGCGGCATGAACACGCTGCTCGTGATCACCGCGATCGTCGCGTTCGTCGGCGCCGCCGGCGCGCTGGTGCTCATCCGCAAGCAGGACTTCGTCGCGTCGGGGCCGGGTGCGCCGGGGCCGGGTGCGCCGGGCTCGGGCGCGTCGGGGCCGGGCGCCGCCGCGGACTGACGCCCTGGGGCGCCGGCTCACCACCGCCACCTGCCGGGCGGCCGGTCGACGTTGCGGGCCGGTGGGCCGTCGGGAAACCCTCGACCGGCCCCGCGTCGAGGTCGAGGTTCCCCGCGTGACGGCCAGCCGTGGCGGTCAGCCGCGGCCGCGGCGCCCGGGGCCCGCCTCGTACCGGCGGCGGTCCCGCTTGGTGGGGCGGCCGGCGCCCTGGAAGCCCGTCGGCTGGGCGAGGCGACGCTGCTCGGCGCGCAGCTCGCGCTCGGCGCGGTCCTCCTCGCGCTCGTCGTAGAGCAGGCGCGCCTCGGTCGCCGGGCCGCGACGGCGGGCGAGCGCGACGACGTCGACGCGGTGGCGGTCCTCGCCCACGACGACCTCGACGCGGTCGCCGGGGCGGACCTCCTTCGAGGGCTTCACGCGCGCGCCGTTGACGTGCACACGGCCGCCCTTGACCGCGTCGACCGCGAGCGCGCGGGTCTTCACGAACCGCGCGACCCACAGCCAGGTGTCGATCCGCTGGCGTTCCAGCGGCTCCTGCGGCGCTCCCACGACGGCCTCAGTCCGCCGGCCGGAGCGCGGTCTCGGCGGCCGTGTTGGCGATCTCGCTGCCGTCCTCGAGCGTCCAGCGGACGACGTAGATGCGCGGCGACCCGGGGGCAGGGTCCGGGGCGCCGGGCTCGGCGGTGTCGCGCACGATCGTCCCCTGCAGGGGGCCCAGGCCCTCGACCGCTGCGACGACGCGCTGTCCGGGTTCGAACGCCATCAGGCGAATGTAGATGAGCGCGGGGCGGACCGCGGCGGGCCGGGCCCGGTGGCGCCGGCGGCCGCGCCGGGGCGTGCAGCGGTCCGATCGGGCATGGCCGTGGCGGGAGCGATCCGGGACCGCAGGTCCTGCCCGGCGGGCGCCCGCGGTGGTACAAGGCGGAGTACGCCGTCCGCGGACGGCGCCCGGGCGCACCCGCGCCCGACTCCCCGACCCCGGATGACCATGAAGCGCACCGTCCTCGGCCTCACCGCCGCCCTGCTCCTGATCGCGCCGGGGGCAGCCCAGGCGGGCAAGCCCTACGTCCTGGGCAACTCGAACACCGGCGATCCCACCGTGACCGCGGGCGACGGCGTCTTCCACGTCGTCTGGAACGACGAGGACTCCGGCGTCTTCCACTACTGCCGGGTGCTGCCGAAGCAGGGCGGGTGCTCGAGCGACCTGGCGCTCGCCTTCAACGACGCGCCCGACGGCGGGCGGACGGGCGTCCCGGGCAAGGCGTGGATCGTGCCCGGCTACGACAACCGGACGATCTACCTCGTGCACGCCCAGTACGTCTCCGGCGACACCTACGTGTGGACGTCGACGAACGGCGGTCAGACGTTCGGCTCCCAGCCGGTGAAGGTCTGGGGCGGCGTCAACGGCACGGTCGGCACGGACTCCCGCCGGCCGCTGCTCGTCCCCGGCACCCAGACGATCGCGTTCCCGACCGTCAACACCGGGCTCTTCGTCTACGACGCCGCGATCGACGGCAGCGACGCGGCGTCGGAGCAGAAGGCGGACCTCGACCAGACCGGCCTGGGCAACCGGTCCTACGACCTGGACCTGGCGACGATCAAGGGCGGCGGGACGCTCGCGACGTCCGACGACCTCTCGAAGGTCTCGGCGTGGGTCGAGCCCGACGGCGCGATCTTCGGGACGAGCGCGGCGGCGTGGGGCAAGCCGCGGTTCGTCGCCAACGGCTCCGACGCCACGATGAACGGCGCGTTCGGTGAGAACTACCTCGCCTACACCGCCCGGTCCGGCGGGAAGCGGCGGTTCGAGATCCGCAAGTGGGCGGGCACGGCGTTCGGCAAGCCGACCGTGCTGGACACCGAGCCCGGGGCGCAGGCGCGCGTGACGGTGGCGGACGACGGTGACGCCGGCGCGGTCTGGCGCGGCGCCCGCGGCCTGCAGCTGGCGACGTCGAGCAACGGCGGCAAGAGCTGGCGCAGGACGCAGATCACGAGCTCCGACGAGGTGTACTCGGACCTCGAGGTGGCGCGGAGCTCCGACGGCACGGGGCTCGCGGTCTGGCGCCGCAAGGGCGCGATCGCCGCGGCCGACCTGACCGCGGTCGCCGATCCCTCGACGCCGGCGCGCAGCACGACCGGCACGAAGAACCAGGTCACGCTGGGCCTGAACGTCCCGGGGACGTGCGTGAAGCCCGGCAAGACCTACGGGGTCTCCACGGGCGGGCAGGGCAAGGGCAAGGTCGCGAAGGTCCGCTACCGCTTCGGCGGCCAGTCGCAGACCGACGCCGCGAAGCCATGGGGCGCGACGTTCCAGGTGCAGGCGTCGGCCAAGCCCGGGTCGGTCGTCCCGATCAGCGCCAAGCACCGCGTGCAGACGAAGTCGAAGGCCTTCAACTTCACGCTCTTCTCCGACGTGACGGTCTGCGGCTGAGGGCGACGGCGGGGCGCCGGGCTCCGGAGGACCGGGGCGGGGTACGTGCGTCCCGTCGCCGTGACCGACGGGGCGTTCCCGGGCGATTCACCCCAGGAGCGGTTGCGGGCTCACCCCGTTCGCCATCAGCATCCACCGTCGGGGTCGTCGTTCCGCCCGGGGACGATGACCTCCGTGACCTGCGAAGCCGCATCCCCCCGCCTCATGAGCCCCGAACCTCCCCCCGCGCAGCCGCTCCTCGATGTGCCCGGGGCGCGGGCCACGGCCGGCGCGCCGACGACGCCCCCGCCGGGGCCGGTGCCGCCCGCCGGCCCGGTCCTGGACGCCGACCTCTCCCATCAGATCCTGCGGGCCCTCGG
The DNA here is from genome assembly GCF_040675535.1 of Patulibacter sp. NPDC049589. Lineage (NCBI taxonomy): Bacteria > Bacillati > Actinomycetota > Thermoleophilia > Solirubrobacterales > Patulibacteraceae > Patulibacter > Patulibacter sp. NPDC049589. Next base: position 5,631 of record NZ_JBFAPC010000229.1, read on the forward strand.
GCGCGTCAGCACGGAGCTGGCGCGGACGCGCCGGACGCTGGAGGCGGTCGTCGAACAGGTCCGGCGGTCTCCTTGGGCGACGGTGCCCGTGACCCCGCCCGCCGATGCGCCGCCCGAGGGCGGTCCCGACCCGATGACGGGTCGCCCCGCGCCGGCCGCCCGTCCCGCGCCGGCCGTCCGTCCCGCGCCGGCCGTCGCCCCGCCCGACGCGCTCGTCGCGTACATCCGCGCTCCGGCGCCGGTCGACGGCGTGATCGTGTCCCTCGCCAAGGACGGGGACCGGCCGACGGCGGCGCGCCCCAGCGGCCCGGGCCGGCCGACGGATCATGAGACGAAACGGATCACCGGCCGGGGCTGCCGGACGCCGTCGACGGTGACGTCGACCTTCTCGTCGTAGAAGGCGACGAGCCCGGCGACGGCGCGCGCGTCGTTCGTCGACGCGCTCGCGGTCTCCGCACCCGCCGGCGCCCGGTCCGCGGGCCGTCCCGGACGCCTCGTCCGAAGACGTTCTTCGGACGAACTTCAGTGCGCACCGTCACCTCTGGGATCCTGTCCGACGTGTCGCACTTCGATCAGCTCGATCCCGACCAGCGCATCGTGCTGCGGATGGCGGTCCGACGCCGCCGCTCCTACGCGGCGATGGCGGAGGCCCTCGGCGCCGCGCCCGACGAGATCCGCCAGCGCGCGCTCGCCGGGCTGGACGCCCTCGCCCCGGAGGGCCGCCCCGGCCTGACGGACGACGACCGGGGCCGCGTCGCGGACTACCTGCTCGGTCAGCAGGAGGGCGCCGAGCGGGACGCGACGGCCGGGACCCTGGCCTCCCGCGGCCCGGCGCGCGACTGGGCGCTCCTCGTCCCTTGACGACCGCGTAGGCGGAGGAGCCGGCGTGCGAGACACGGGCCAGGCCGCTCGAGACGTTGACGATGCTCGCGCCGTC
>NZ_JBFAPC010000230.1:0-6563 GCF_040675535.1 Patulibacter sp. NPDC049589
GGCGGTCGCTGGCCCCTGGCCGAGGCGGCCGCCGCGCACGAGGCGCTCGTCGCCCGCCGGACGACGGGCAAGCTCGTCCTCGACGTCGCGTGACGCGCGCGTCGGCAGCCCGTCACCCGGCACGGCCGGCGTCCAAACCGTGCTGCCTCGGTCGTGGAGGCAGTCCGTCGACACGTACGCCGAAGGTCCTCGTCGCGCTCGCTCGTCGCACGCGTAGTGGTGCTCCGCGGGAGCCGGAGTCGGTGGCAACCGTCAGCTCGTTGATGCCGTCCGGCACCAGGCCCCAGACCCTCGTGTCCCTCTTGCCGGTCGAGACGAAGCCGACACGTGGACGCGTGCCCCATCGCCGGGCTCGCCACACGTGAGGACCGAACCCGGCCCGTCGTCCTCGAAGGACAGGGAGAGGCAAAGGGCCTCACGGCCCTTCGTGTCCTGTCCCTGGACCGCGAGCATGTCCCCCGACTTCCCGAAGGCTCGAGCCTGAGCGGAATCCAGCTCGGTGACACGGGACCGGTACCGACCGCTCTGAATGCACCCGCTGCGGGTCATATGAGCTATCCACCTCAGGAGAGCCGTGTCGAGTACTAGATCTTTCATCCGTGTCGCGACCCTGATCGCGTGCGTCGGTGCGTGCGCACTTCCGACGAGCGCCGGGGCACGCGCGCCCGCTCCGTCCGACATCCCGGCAGTTGCCGCCGCGACGAAAAAGATCCGGGCTGATTGCGATGCGCACCACGGGACGCTCACGGATCTCCTGTCGCCGGCGGTCGTCCGGCGGGGATATCGCGAGCTGCGACGGATGGGACAGCTCTGGACTCGCTGTGGAATCGCGGTGGCCAGTCGCCACGCGTCGCTCGAGACTCGCCGTTCAGGGACGAAACGAGTGGACGCGCTGATCGCGGACTGCGTGACAGCTCCCGTCACGGGAACTCTTCGGCGACGGTACGACCCAGCGCTGCTCCTCCGCGCGTACCGAAGGCTCCCGAAGGAGGTCCGCGACGAGACGACCTGCCCTGTCGGCGTCGCCAGTCAATACAACGGGCTCCGCCCGTACGGATCTCGGCCGCTGGTCGCGGTCGTTGCCCGTCCGCGGCCGGCTTCGGCCCTGCCGGCGGAGTCCGTGAGTCGAACCGTCGAGGTACTGGCGCAGGACCTCCCGCTCTTCGCGCGACCCCGTGCACCCACAGACGTGCTCCCTGATTGGGCTGCTGCGATCGCCGCGACGCCCCAGGGCTCTGGGGCCCAGGAGCGATTCGGTCGACTCGATATGTCGCTTGCACGGTCGGCTGGAACCGAGGGCAACCTCGTCGTCATACCCGGTACGGGCATCGTATGCAGCGTGTTCCGAGCGACCGACTCGGCGACCAGCATGGGCTGCACCGAATCGCGGCGCTCTGCGGGATCCCTGAACCTGGGGCTCACGTTCACGCCTGGGGGGCTGACGCTCCACGGCCTGATCGCACGGGGTCAGCACGATGTGCGAGTCCTGTCGGAAGGCGGGAGGTGGCAGAACGTTGCCGTCCGCGGCGACGCACTTATGCATCGTGTTACCCGCATCCCGCGGCTCGCCACGTGGCGGGATGGGGACGGAGTGCTGCACTACCTCGAGTTCGGCTCGGTCCTTCGGTAGTAGGGCGTGCCTGATGCCGCATCGCACAGCTCGTTGACCTGTGACCACGTCTGGTTGTGGAACGTCGCGGGTGCGAGTGGTTGGGCCCCAGCGAGCGCGGACTCCGTTGGTCTGGTCCCCGGCCCTTGGCATCCCCCGTGCCCCCGTGGGCCGACCGGCGCGCCGCAACCACGCGGCCCGACTCGGGTTGGCACACTTGCCCTGTTGCAGCGTGTGCTCGAGCCTGCGGGCCGCTCCCTCGCGCTCCCTCGGAGACTCAAGTTGATGCATCGTTGCTTCCTACGTCCGGCCCTCGTCGCCGCCACCGTCGCGCTCCTGGCCCTCCCGTCCGGTGCGCTTGCGGCCAAGGACCTGGAGGTCGGGATCGCTGACGAGAACGTGCTCAACGGCAACACGCCGGGCGGCGCGGATGTCACCGTCGAGAAGTGGAAGGCCTCGGGGGTGCAGGACGTCCGGATCTTCGCGAAGTGGGACACGCTCGCGCCGAGTCCGAAGGTCGCGAAGCCACCCGCTGGACTCGACGCCACCGATCCTGCGTCGTACGACCTGACGGCCCTGGACCGGCGGATCGACACCGTGGTCGAGCACGGGTTGAAGGTCACGCTCGTGATCACAGGCCCGGGGCCGTACTGGGGGTCGTCTGAGCCTGCTCGGTCCAACGGCACCTGGAAGCCCGATCCCGTGAAGTTCGGGCAGTTCGCGACGGCGATCGCCAAGCACGTAGGCGCGCGGGTGGACCGCTACATCGTCTGGAACGAGCCGAACCTCGCATATTGGCTGCAGCCGCAGTACTCCTGCAACGCGACCGTCAAGACGTCCACGGGCCTTCCGTCGTGCGCTCCCGTCGCGCCGCACCTCTACCGCGGGCTGGCGCGTGCGGGCTATGCGGCGATCCACGCGGCGGATCCGGTCGCGCGGGTCGCGGTCGGGGCGACGTCCTCGATCGGCAAGCGGTTCGTGACGGGTGGCAACACCACGTCGCAACCACTACCCTTCCTGCGGGCCATGGGCTGCGTGAACGCGAAGTACCGACCGATCCGGACGGGCGAGTGCAAGAACTTCAAGCCGGTCAGCGGCGATGCTCTGGCGTACCACCCGCACTCGCTGAAGTACTCGCCCGGGCAGGCCGACCCCGACACGGGCAACGCCCGCCTGGCAGACCTGCCGCGCCTGGAGAAGGTCATCGATCGCCTGACGGCGCGGAAGCGACTGACGTCCGTCGGGGCGAAGCGGCTGCCGCTCTGGCTCGATGAGTACGGCTATCAGACCAATCCGCCCGACCCGAGCGAGGGGTACCAGTCGCCGAGCCTCGCGGCGTCGTACCTGCAGTGGGCCTGGTCGTTGGCGGCCAGGAACCCGCGGGTCAAGACCCTGACGCAGTACGAGTGGTTCGACGAGAAGGGCACCGGCGCGTCGAACTTCAACAGCTGGCAGTCGGGCCTCTACACCTTCGACGGCAAGCCCAAGCCGCTGGCGGCCGTCTTCGCCAACCCGATCTTCGGCTGGCGCACCACGAAGGCCGCGAACGTCTGGGGCCAGGTCCGACCGGGCGACACCGCGACCACGGTCCGCCTGCAGCGCGGCGGCAAGGCGTCCTCGTCGTTCAAGGACTACAAGACCGTGAAGACCGACAAGTACGGCATCTTCCAGGTCCGCGTCCCGCGTTCCACGACCCAGCGCTACCGCTTCATCTACGTGGACCCGACCACGCAGGCCGAGGTCACGAGCGCCGCGACCGCGCTGCGGAAGCCGTAGCTGTCGGGCTCCGCGGGCATCGAAGCGACGGTCGTGACGCACGAAGCGACGATGGTGCACGTTGTGGAGCAGCTCGGATACCCGGTGGCCGATCCGATCGCGACCGCCTGATCGGGCACGGCGGGATCGGGGCCCTCGTCCACCCGCGGGCCTTGCCTCAGACCCTATGGGGGTCGGTCGTCGTATGAGGCAGGCAGGGTTTGACGGACAGCTGAGTGCGTGGCGCGCGGAGCGCGCCAGCAGGAAGGATGTCTCGATATGGCTCGAGGACGGCAGTACCCGCCGGAGTTGAAGGAGCGGTCGATCCGGCTCTGTTTGGAGAGCGAGCGGCCGATCGCGCAGATTGCTGACGAGCTCGGCATCAATAGGGATTCGCTGCGGTCGTGGGTACGGCAGGCCGAAGCTGACGCGCGTGGCGGCAGCGCAGGCGGGCCGGTGACGAGCGCGGAGCGCGAGGAGCTGGCCCGCCTACGCCGCGAGAACCAGGACCTGAGACGCTCGAACGGGCGCGTCGGGATTGCCGGGGGCGTAGCGTCCCCACGCGCCGGCCTCTCCCCAGACGCCCGGTTGGATCTGCTGGTAGTTCGTACTCGCCGGGGCTCGCCGGGGTGAAGATGGCCAGGCCGCCCTGTGAGGTCGGCAGGTTCTCCGCGCTCTGGAAGTACTGAAACGGCTGTGCGGCCTCGCCCCGGGTGGTGCTCTGCTTGAACCAGCCGTTGTAGTTCGTCGACCCGGTCCGCCAGTTGACGTCGTAGAAGATGTCCAGGTCCACGTTGATTGGCCAGGCCGTCTCGTCCGGATCCGGGTTCACGGTGTAGGTGATCGTCGACGTCGACTCGTTGATCTTCGTGGTCAGCGGCACGGACTGGCCGTCTGCGTCCCGGGCGGTCGCGATCGAGACCGCACCCACGGTCTGGTTCTGGTCGTCGACGATCTTTGCCGACCCTCCGGCGTCCTTGACGAGCTTCTGGCCCTTCGCGAGATCCAGGGGCATCGAGATCGACCGCTCAGACCTCGGGCTTCTGAGGCTCCAGGCCACGGAGGACCCGATCGGCAACGCGCGGGTGAGCAGATCAACGTCTTCGGAGACGTCCGGGTAGACGGCGTTCTCGCCGGACGCCACGCCCTGCGCTTCCGATCCCTTGGGTGCGAGGCGCAGCGAGAGGTTGCCGATCAATACCGATCGGCCCGCCGTCTTCGGCACCGAGATCGGAACGATCGGACGCCTGACCTGGAAGCGGCCGGCCTTCTCCGCGAACGCGAGGTCCGCGACCTTCCACTTCGGATCGTTCGGGTCGTCGCTGGCGTTCTCGGCCAAGGGCAGGCTGCACAGCATCACGCCCTCCGCCTTCCCGTCCTTGCCGCGAACCCGGATCGCGGTCTGGCCGATCACCTCGTCGATCTCGCTCGCCTTCGGCACCACCGCCCCGGACGACACCAACGCCGGCGACCGCGCGCCGATCTGCTTCCGCACCTCCGCAGCCGTCGAGCGACCCCGGTCCGCGGTCCGCGATCGCGCAAACCGCTCGAGCTCCTCCGTTGAGCGCTTCGGCGGCGTCGACCGAACAGGCGGGTTCGGCGTCCCGGTCTCCCGGAACGCCCGGTTCATGTTCTCCCCGAGCTACGTGGAGAGCAGCGGTGGCAGAGGAGCGGTCGAGGACGGCGGAGCGGCCGCTGACGCGACACCCGCGATGGACACGCCACCGAGCACGGCGCCTACGAGAAGGGGTACTGGGCGCGCGGGGCGCCTCCTGGGAACGGGGGACAGAGGACGTCGCCCATCGCACCACGGGTAAACGCGAGGAAAGCGGCGACGAAGTCAACGTACGCCGACCGGCGTACGTCATGCAAGCGTATGCGCGCCACGTAGCCGGACGTGGGACACGCTGGATCGCCGCATCGCACGCCGTCGGCGCATTGGAAGCAGGGGGCGACTCGCGGCCCAGGCGGTGCGTGTGGCCCCTCCTCGCAGGCCAAGGGCGACGCTCGATACGGAGAGTTACGTCAACTAACGAATTCTGATCCGAGGAAGTGACCCCTGGAGTCGACTCCTCCCCCGCGACGGGCGGCCGACGTATGGCGCACCCCCGGCTGATGCGGCTCGGGGTCGTGGCCGTCGACGAGATTGCGACCGGCGCTCCTCGATGGGGCACGCTGCGAGAGCGGGTGTGGCGCGCCGCCTGCGCCGCTAGAATGTGTGGTCATGGACGTCCGGTCGCCAGTGGTTCGGAACATCGTCGGGTCGATCCGGGCCGAAGGCTTGGATCCCGGCGAGGACCTGATCGCGCTCGCCGACGCCCGCGCGGCCGGCCGAGTCTCCGACCGCGACTGGGCCGCCGCGAAGCGGATGGTCCTCGCCGGCGAGTCGGTCGAGCGGTTCATCCCGGCGCCCGCGCCGGCCTGGACGCGCTGAGCGACGCGGCCGCGTGGCGGTCGACCCCTACGTCTACCCCGGCACTCGCGTCCTCCGCAACCGGCTCGAGATCACCGACGAGGACGAACTGGCCCGGGTCGAGGCCCGAGTGACGCTGATCGCCGACCTCGACCTCGCAGAGCGGCCAGAGGCCGGCGAGTACGACCTCGCACACCTGCAGCGGATCCATCGCCGGCTGTTCTCCCCGATCTACGCGTGGGCGGGCGAGCTGCGCACGACCGACATCGCCAAGGACAACGCACTGTTCTGCCGCGCGCACCTGCTCGAGCAGTACGCCCCGGAGGTCTTCGCACGGGTCGAACGGGGCCCCGTGTTGCGTGAGCTCTCCTACGAGCGCGTCGTCAACCGGCTACCGGGCCACCTCGCGGGCGTCGACGCGCTGCACCCGTTCCGTGAAGGGAACGGGCGCGCGACCCGGGCGTTCTTCACACAGTGGGGCGCCGAGGTCGGCGTCCAACTCAACTGGGCCGACCTCGACCGTGACCGTAACGTCGCCGCTTACCAGGCGGCGTTTCGCGGCCACCTCGAGCCGCTGCGCGAACTCGTCCGGGAGATCGCCGAGCCGATCGCCCGCCGGCGCGACCGCGGCGTGGACCTCGGGCGCTGAGTCGCCGGGCGTCCGTCCCGGGACCCCCGCGGCCCGACCATCTAGCCTTCCGCGCGATGTCCGCGCCGACGATGCACGCGATCCGCCAGCACGAGTTCGGGGGGCCCGACGTGCTCGTCCTCGAGGAGGTTCCGCGG
>NZ_JBFAPC010000231.1:0-6558 GCF_040675535.1 Patulibacter sp. NPDC049589
GTCAGCATCATCATCGCCGTCATGTGGTCGACGGGGATCTGGAAGAAGCCCTGGACCTGACCGGCGTGCAGGTCCATCGTCAGCACGCGGTCCGCGCCCGCGGACTCGAGCATCCGGGCGACGAGGCGCGACGAGATCGGCTCGCGCGGGGCGCTCTTCTTGTCCTGGCGCGAGTAGCCGTACCAGGGGGTCACCGCGATCACGCGGTGGGCGGACGCGCCGACGGCGGCGTCGATCATCACCAGGAGCTCCATCAGCGCGTCGTTGGCGCTGATGCCCGTGGCGGGGTTGCCGCAGGTCGGCTGGACGATGAAGACGTCGGCGCCGCGGATCGACTCCTCGAAGCGGCAGTAGACCTCGCCGTTCTGGAACGTCTTGAGCGTCACCGGGCCGGGCACGACGCCCAGGCGGCCGGCGATGGCGTCCGCGAGGCCGGGGTTCGCCCGCCCGCTGAAGAGCATGAGCTTCTTGTCGTAGCCCAGCTGGAGGCTGGTGCCGGGCGATTGCAGAGTCGACGGGACGGAGCTCACGGTGAGGCGGATCCAGGGCGAGAAGACAGGAGGCGCGGACCGGTCGCGAACGACCGGCGCAGCCCGGCAGGCTACTCGCCCGTCGGTCCCGATGACGGACGCCGCCGCCCCGGCGGGCCGTCCGCGCGGCCGCGTGAACGACCCGTGTACGGCGGATCGTCCTGCTCAGGGGCGGGTTCTCCCCCAGGCCGCCGCCGCGTCCGGATCAGTCCTTCTGCGCGGCCCGCGCGGCGGCCTGGTCGGCGTAGCCGTCGAGGTTCTTCTGCCGGGCGCGGGCGATCGCCAACGCGCCGGGGGGGACGTCCCTGGTGATGACGCTGCCGGCGCCCGTGAAGACGTCGTCGCCGACCGTGACCGGAGCGACGAGCGTCGTGTCGACGCCCGTCCGCACACCGGCGCCGATCGTCGTGCGGTGCTTGTGGTATCCGTCGTAGTTCGAGGTGATCGTCGCCGCGCCGAGGTTCGTGCCCGGCCCGACGTCGGCGTCGCCGATGTAGCTGAGGTGCGGGACCTTCGAGCCGACGCCGATGTCGCTGTTCTTGATCTCGACGAACGCGCCGGCCTTGGCGCCCTCGCGCAGCACCGTGCCGGGCCGCAGGTAGCTGAAGGGGCCGACGGTCGCCCCGGACTCCGCCACGGCGCCCAGGACGTGGCTGTGGAGGACCGTGGCGCCGGCCCCGATGGTCGCGTCGATCGCGGTCGTGTGCGGACCGACGACGGCACGCTCGGCGACGGTCGTGGTGCCGCGCAGGACGCAGCCGGTCTCGATCACGGCGTCCGGGGCGATCGTCACCCCCACGTCGATCACCGTCGCGGCGGGCTGGACGATCGACACGCCGGCGCGCAGGTGACCCTCGTGGATGCGGGCCTGGGCGAGCTCGCGGACGACGGCGAGCTCGGCGCGGTCGTTGACGCCGAGGACGATCTCCGGGCGCGGGGCCCGGTGGGCGCCGACGCGGTCACCGTCGGCGCGGAGGATCCCGAGGACGTCGGGGAGGTACCGCTCGCCCTGCGCGTTGCCGTCGCCGACCCGCGGCAGCGCGTCGAGCAGGCGGTCGCCGGAGAAGCAGTAGACGCCCGCGTTGACCTCGCGGATCAGCAGCTCGTCGTCGGTGGCGTCGCCGGCGACCTTGGTCTCGACGATCTTCGTGACGGCTCCGGAGGCGTCGCGGACCACGCGCCCGAGCTGGCCCGGGTCGTCGAGCTCGGCCGAGAGGACCGTCGCCGCGTTGCCCTCGGCGGCGTGGGTGGCCAGCAGCGCCCGCACGACGTCGCCGGTCACGAGCGGCGCGTCGCCCGTGAGGACGACGACCGGCGCGCCGGGGTCGACGGCGCCCAGCGCGGCGGTCACGGCCCCCGCGGTGCCGTCGCCGTGGACGTCGGCGTGCTGCTCGACGATCTCGACCCCGTCGGGCAGGTGGCCCTCCAGGACGCGAGCCGGCTGGTCGACGACGACGGTGCGGCCGGCACCGGCGTCCTGGGCCGCGCGGAGCACCCAGCCGATCAGCGGCAGGCCGCAGAGGTCGTGCAGGACCTTCGGCGTGGCGGATCGCATCCGGGTGCCGCGGCCGGCGGCCAGGACGATCACGGTCGGGGCGTGCTCGGGGCTCACGCGGCGGAGGGTACGCGACCGCGTCCGAGGCTGGGGAGCCCGGATTCGAACCGGGACCGAACAGCTCCAAAGGCTGACGTGCTGCCGTTACACCACTCCCCAGTGGCCGGTCAGACAGTCTTGCGGACTCGCCGCTGGACCGTCAGGCCGGGGTGCCGGGACCGCGCGGGCGATCCGTCGCCGTCGGGGTGGAAGGTCGTCTCGTCCAGCAGGATTCCCCCCGGTCGCCGCGTCGTTCTTGCGCTCCTCGTCCTTGTCGATGCCGATCGTCTCGACCGAGACCTTGCCGTCCTGGTGCAGCGCCCGCGCCCGTCCGGGTCGTCGAGCGTGGGTCAGTCCCAGGTGATGTTCGTGCCGACCGGGCCCGGGGGCGCGGCCGCCACGAGCGGGATCGCGCCGGCGAGCACCGTCGCGAACGACCCGGTGCTGCGGCTGATCAGGTCCATCAGGGTCGCGACGGGCGTGGCGACGTCGCTGATGCCGTTGGCGTAGTCGGTCTGGAAGCCGATCAGGCCGTAGGGGATCCCGGCCTCGCCGAACAGCGTCGTCTCGGGGCCCGCCGTCTGGCTGACGGCCGTGACGCCCGCCGCCACCAGCGTCCGGATCTCGGCCTTCGTGTTGAAGCGCGGCCCGTCGACGTGGCCGTAGCACCCGCCGTCGCGCACGGCCAGGCCCGCGTCGCGGGCCGCGGTCAGGAGCGCGTCGCGCAGCGGGGCCGAGAACGGGTCCTCGAACACCCAGTGCCCGCGTCCCGGCGTGCCGGGCTCCGTGTGCAGGGTGCAGAGGGAGCCGTCGGCCAGGCGGTTCTGCAGGAAGTGCAGGTCGTCGAAGACGACGAGGCTGCCGAGCTCGGCGTCCGGGTCGCACGTGCCGCAGACCGTGACGGCGAGGACCGCGTCGACGGCCAGCTCGCGGAGCGCGAGGACGTTCGCGCGGTGCGTGACCTGGTGCGAGACGAGCTCGTGGCCGTCGCGGTGCCGGGCCAGGTGGACGACCTCGACGCCGCCGAGCGTGCCGACGGTCACCGGCACGTCGCCCTCGGGCGTGGCGACCGTCCGCGGCTCGGCGCCTCGGAGGCCCTCCAGCGCGTAGGTGCCCGAGCCCGTGACGATGCCGATCCGCATGGGGGGCGATGCTACGGCAGCGCGGGCCCGCTACCTGGCGGTGCGCCGGCCGCCCGAGGCGGGTCGGCGCGGGCGCGGCTCGCGCTCGCCGAGCGTCGGGCCGTCGTGCTGGCCGAGGCCGAGGACGCGCATCGCCTTCAGGCCGAGGCTCAGGCGCTCGCGACCGTCGCTGGAGGTGACGTCCAGGCCGCAGAGCTCGCGGACGCGCTCCAGGCGGTAGCGGACGGTGTGGCGGTGCGTGAAGAGGCGCTGGGCCGCCGCGGCCACCGAGCCGTCGGCGTCGAGGTACGCGGTGACCGTGCCGACGAGGTCCGTCTCGTACTGGCCGTCGTAGGCGGCGAGCGGCTCGATCGTCTCGGCGTAGAAGCGGCGGAGCTCGTCGGGGTTCTCGCTCATCGCGGAGAGCAGCAGGCGGTAGGCGCCGGTCTCCTCGAAGCCGAGGACCGCGTTCTCCGGGTCGCCCTCGCTGACGTTGCAGGCCAGCAGGGCCTCCTGGACCGCGCGGGGCAGGTCGCCCGGCTGGTCGGTCGCGCGGCCGTGGCCGACGGAGACCGCGTGGCCGGGGAGGACGCCGTCGAGCTCGGTGAACGCGGCCTGGGCGGCGCGGGAGACCGCGTCGTCCGACCCGCCGGGGATCAGGGCGATGACCTCGCAGGCGGGGCCGGGGCGGTCGAGGCCGCCGACCAGGGAGCTCGGGCTGACGGCGCGGGCGCCGCGCTCGACGGCGGCGAGCGCGCGGGCGCGCCAGCCCTCGTCGCCGGCGACGTGCGGGTGGACGCGGACGACCAGCGCGCCGGTCGACTCCGACAGGTCGAGGCCGAGCTCGCTGCCGCGCTCGACGATCAGGGCGCCGTCGACGAACGTGCCGTCCAGCAGGCCGGCGCAGAAGGCCGCGGACTCCTCCTGGCTGGCGCGGGCCGGGGCGCGGACCCGCTCGACCTCGAGGGCCAGGACGGTGAGCACGAGCGCCAGGACCCCGGCGTCCGGCTCGCCGCGGTGCTGGAGGACGGCGCTGCCGGCCGTCTCGCCCGCCACGGTGAGGGTCAGGGCCTCGAGCTCGCCGCGGACGGCGAGCAGGCGCCGCTCCTCGTCGCGTGAGCGCGCGGCGACGGCGAGGACCGCTCCGCCGCGATCGGCGACGACCAGCCCGGCGTCGAGGGCCCGCGCGACGGCGCGGGCGAGAGCCGGTAGACCGGAGCCGGAGGACACGGCCTCGGCGATGGCGTCGAGGGGGCCCGCGTCACTGACCACCGGCGAGTCGGGCGGATTCACAAAGCCCATCGTACCGGTGGGGACCCAACGCCCTCCGGCACCCCTCGCGCGTGCGAGGCCGCGGCGGCACCCCGGCCACCCGGGATCGGCCGGAATGCGCGCGCCCGGCTCACGATCGCGGGCGGCTTCGGACCGCGGACCCGATCAGCTCAGGAAGCGGTCGACGACCTGCAGGCCGACGTAGATGCCGCCGATGGCGAACGCCCAGACGACGACGAGCGCCAGGACGCCCGCGGCGCTGCGCTGCCACCACGTCGGGTACATCCGGACGACCGGCACGAAGATCAGGCCGACGACCGTGACCACGGACACCAGGGTGCCCAGCCCGATCACGAGCCAGGTGACGAAGTCCCCGTTCATGCGTCGGGAGTGTGACGGATGTGCCCGACGACGATCGCGACGATGCCCACCGCGGCCATGATCGCGGCCGACAGCCCGGCGCCGGCGAGCACGTCGGAGAGGTAGGCCGTGCGCAGCACGAGCGGGGCCGTGCAGATCGCCGCGGCCAGGATCGCGGCGAGCCCGGTGAGGCCGACGCGCCCCGGGATCCGGCGCACCGCGGGGCTCAGCGCCAACGCGATCGCGACCAGGACGACGGCCGCCACCGCCACCGGGGACGGGAAGCTCGCGCCGCCGACGTGCTCGAGCGCGCCGGGCGGCGGGAGCCGGTCCTCGGAGCCGCGGACGATCGCGCCGATCCCCAGGGCCGCGGTCGTCGCGACGACCAGGGCGATCGCCGCGCCGACCCGGCGCCGCGACGCGAGGAAGAACGCCGCGAGCACCGCGAGGATCCCCACGACCGGATAGGACCCGACGACGACGCCGATCCGCGAGAGGTCGTCCGCGGGCCCGAACGTCAGCCGCTCGACCCAGTCCAGGGTGCTGACGTCGCCGGCGGTCAGGCCCGACGGGCCCCGATCGTCCAGGGTCGACTCCAGCCCCACGAACGCGAACGTGCCGACGGCGACGACGGCCGCCAGCGTGGTCGCCTCCAGCCCGATGCCGCCCGGCGTGATGCGGTGCCAGGCGAACCGCACCGGCACCGAGACCGGGCGCCAGACGGCCAGTAGCATCCGGCCCCAGCGGGTCTGCTGCGCCTCCTCGATCCAGGCGGCGGCCTTGTCGCGGTTGCCCTCGACGCCGAGCCAGTGGACCAGGGCGATGACCGCGACGGCGATCGCGACGACGGTGCCGAAGGCGAACGCGCCCTGCTTGATCCAGCCGAGGAGCTTGTCGAGGCTCTGCCAGAACGCGTAGCCGAGCGTGACGAACAGCGCGGACCAGAGGCCGCTGCCGATCACGGCGTAGGGCAGGAAGCGGCGCCAGGAGAGGCCGCTGGAGCCGAGGATGAACGGCGCGACCGCGCGGACGAAGCCGATGAAGCGGCCGATCACGATCGCCTTGCCGCCGTGCTTCTCGAGGAAGCGCTCGACGGACGCCAGGCGGTCGGGGGTGATCTTGACCTTCGGCCCGTGGCGCTCGAGGAAGCCGCGGCCGAGCCGCCGGCCGAGGCCGAAGCTCGCCGCGTCGCCGAGGAACGCGGACGCCCAGACGATCGCCAGCAGCAGGAAGAAGCTGAGGGTGCCCTCGCCGGAGAGCACCCCGCCGAGGATCACGAACGTCTCGCCGGGCGCCACGAGGCCGACGAACGCGCCGGTCTCGAGGAACGCCAGGACGCCGACGATCGGGTACGCCCAGTGGCCGACCGCGTCGCCGACGTCGCCGACCTTCTCCTGCAGCGGCAGGTCCTCGAGCGACGGGATCGTGACGAACCCGCCGCCGATCACGACGCCGACGGCGACCGCGACGGCAGCCAGCGGCAGCGCCCAGCCGGGCGTGCTGCCGCGGCGGCGGAAGAACCAGAGGAGCGCCGGGGCGATGACGACGAGCGACAGCCAGAGCGGCGCGATGGCCGCGAGTGGCGTAGGTCGAAACCATTGGGTACGACGGGAGGAGCGGGCCTGGGCCGCATTCCTCCGATCACGAGCCGCGACGCAGCGCGGCGAACATGCAGACTGAC
>NZ_JBFAPC010000232.1:0-6218 GCF_040675535.1 Patulibacter sp. NPDC049589
CAACTCGACAGCGGAACCATCAAGCGTGGCGCCGCCGCCGCCGGGGCGCTGCGCCGCGCGGTCGCGCTGACCCCGGGCGGCCCCGACGCGGCCCGCCGGACCCTGCTGGCCGCCGAGCTCTCGATGGCCGCCGGCGACCTGCCCGAGTGCCGGCTGCTCGCCGAGCGGGCGCTGACCGGGACGCCGGAGCCCGCCGTCCGGGTCGACCTCGAGCGGATCCGCGCGACCGCGCTGGGCCGGATGGGCGAGCTCGAGGCCGGGATCCAGCCGCTGCTGGCCCACGCGGACCGGATCGCCGCCGACGACCCCGGCCGCGCGGCGCTGCTGCTGCTCGGCGCCGGGCCGGCGTTCTGGTTCACGGGGCGCTTCGACCGCTTCGGCACCGTCGTCGCCCGCGCGGAGGAGCTCGCCGGCGAGGAGCACCCGGTCGAGGCCGCGATGGCCGGGCTGCTCGGCGCGATGGTCGACGTCAACGTCGGGCGCGCGGCCGACGCCGAGGCCCGGATCGCGCGCCATGGCCACGTCCTCGATCGCGACGACCTGCCCGATCCGGGCTACGAGGTCCTGGCGTCGCCGGCCCACGTCTCGGTCTGGACGGGCCGCCTGGACCGCGCCGACGACCTGATCGAGCGGCAGCTGACGATCGCCCGCCGCGGCGGGGCGGCCGCGGCGCTCGTCTACCCGCTGACGGTCCGCGGGCAGCTCGACCTGCGTCGCGGGCGCGCGTCGTCGGCGCTCGCGGTCGGGGCCGAGGCCGTCGCGCTCGGCCAGGACACGCGGCAGACGGTGCTCGTCGGCCTGGCGGCGGCGATCCTGGCGCAGACGGAGGCCGCGCTCGGCCGCGAGCCGGCGTGCCGCGAGCACGTCGCGCTCGCCCACCGCATCGCCGACGAGACCGGCAGCGTCATGACCGGCTTGATCGCCGACGCCGCCCTGGGCGCGCTGGAGCTCTGCCTCGGGCGGCTGGAGCCGGCGCTCGCCGCCCTGGACCGCTGCGCCCGCACCGCCGCGCGGACGGGCCAGACGGAGCCGAACGTCATCCGCTGGCAGGGCGACCGCATCGAGGTCCTCGCCCGCCTGGGCCGGACGGAGGAGGCGGCCGCGGACCTCGCGGTCCTGGTGGGGCACGCCGAGGTGGCGCCGACGCCCTGGACGACGGCCACCGTCGCCCGCGGCCGCGCGCTGCTGGCGTCCGACGCCGACGCGGTCGGGGAGCACGAGACCGCGATCGGCATCCTCGAGGCCGCCGGCGACCGCCTGGAGGCCGCGCGGCTGCGGCTGGCGCTCGGCGAGCGGCTGCGACGCGGACGCCAGCGGCGGCTGGCGCGCGAGCCGCTGCGGGCGGCGCTGGAGGTCTTCGAGCGCGCCGGCGCGACCCCGTGGGCCGCGCGGACGGCCGTCGAGCTGCGGGCGACCGGCGGGGCCCTCGAGCCGGCCGGTGCTGTCGGCGCAGGCGGATCGGGCGCGGTGGGCGCGGGGGCCGCGGTCGAGGAGCTCACCCCGCGCGAGCTCCGCGTCGCGCTGCTGGTGGCGGAGGGCCGCACCAACCCCGAGGTCGCGGCCGAGCTCTTCCTCTCCCGCAAGACGGTCGAGCACCACCTGTCGCAGATCTACCGCAAGCTCGGCCTGCGCTCGCGGACGGAGCTGGCGCGCGAGATGGCGGGGGCGGCGGGGTGAGCGGCCAGACGTGCCGCCGTGCATCCGTGCGGTCGTTCTGCGGACGGCGCCGGAGCGGGCGAGACGGGCCCTGCGGGTGCCGGGCGCGGGCGGAGTAGCGTCCTGCCTCGGCGGCGTCCTGCCTCGAGGGACGGCGACGCGGAGTCTGTCGTGCGCTACCCCCGCTGTCGCGCGGTGACCAGCCACGTCTCGTAGTCGAGGGCGACCGTCCCTCCGAGGCGGTCGACGGCCGGCCGAAGTTCCAGAACAGCCCGATCCGTCCGCCCGGTCGGAGCACTTCCGCGGCCCGCGCCGAGCCGGCGGCCGCGTCGACCCAGTGCCAGGCCTGGGCGGCCGTGACGAGGTCGAACGTCCGTCCGGCGGCGTCCCAGGTCTCGAACGCCCCGACCTCGACGTCGAGGCCGCCTTCCCGCGCGACCGCCGCCATCCGCGCGTCCGGCTCGACCCCGGTGACCCGGGCGCCGCGGGCGGTGAGGAGTGCGGCCGCGATCCCCGTCCCGCAGCCGACGTCGAGCACGTCGCGCACCGGCGGGTCGGTCAGGGCGTCGACGAGCGCGGCGGGATAGGACGGGCGCTCGGCGTGGTACGCGGTGGCGTCCGCCCCGAACGACTCGGCGCGGGAGCGGTCCTCGTGGAGCATCCCGGCGATCGTGTCACGACCGGGCGGGCGGTCGACGCGGTTCCCGTCGAGTTCGGTCCCTGGGGGGGTACGGAAGTCGACGACCGCGCCGCTGCCGGCCGGGTCCGTCGGCCCCGGCATCGGGTTCGGTACCTGGGAGGTACCCAAGTCGACGTCCGCCGTCCGCTGCGCCCCCGCCCGCCCGCCCCGTCGGCCCGGCATCGAGTTCGGTCCCTGGGACGTGAAGAAGTCGACGACCGCGCCGCCGCCGGCCCGCCCCCGTCGGCCCGGCATCGGGTTCGGTCCCTGGGAGGTACGGAAGTCGACGACCGCGCCGCCGCCGGCCCGCCCCCGTCGGCCCGGCATCGGGTTCGGTCCCTGGGACGTACAGAAGTCGACGACCGCGCCGCCGCCGGCGCGCCCCCGTCGGCCCCTAGTTCGTGTGCTTGACCGTGATGACGTCGCCGTCCTGCATCACGTAGTCGCGGCCCTCGGTGCGCAGCGTGCCCTTGTCGCGGGCCTGCGAGTAGCCGCCGGCCTCCAGCAGCTCGTCCCAGCCGACGACGTCCGCGCGGACGAAGCCCTTCTGGATGTCCGTGTGGATCTCGCCCGCGGCGTGCCAGACGGTCAGGCCGCGCTTGAGGTGCCACGACTGGCCGCGGACGCCGGAGCCGACGGTGAAGAACGTGATCAGGTCCAGCAGCTCGAAGGCGCCCTTGGCGATCCGCTGCAGGCCGGACTCGGCGAAGCCCATGTCCTCGCGCATCGCGGCGGCCTCCTCGTCGTCCATCTCGATCAGCTCGGCCTCCAGGCGCGAGGAGACGGCGACGGCGACCGCGCCCATGGCGGCGGCGTGCTCGGCGATCGCGGCCGGGACCTCGCCGGACGCGTCGTTCTCGTCGACGTTGGCGACGAAGAGGACCGGCTTGGCGGTCAGCGGCGAGAGCGTCCGGACGACGTTGGGGTGGTCCTCGGGCACGGGGACGATGCGGGCGGGCTTGCCCTCGTTCAACGCCACGACGACCTGCTCGAGCCAGCCCAGCTCGGCCTTCGCCTCGGCGTCGCCGCCGCGGGCCATCTTGGTGACGCGGTCGATGCGGCGCTCGGCCTGCTCGAGGTCCGCCATCAAGAGCTCGGTCTCGATCGTCTCGATGTCCCGCAGGGGGTTCACCGAGCCGTCGGGATGGATGATGTTCTGGTCGTCGTGGGCGCGGACGACGTGGACGAGCGCGTCGGTCTCGCGGATGTTCGCCAGGAACTTGTTGCCCAGGCCCTCGCCCTTGTGGGCGCCGGCGACGAGGCCCGCGATGTCGTGGAAGTCGATGTGGTCGAAGACGATCTCCGACGCGCCCATCTGCTCCGCGATCTGGACGAGGCGGTCGTCCGCGACGGGAACGACGGCCACGTTGGGCTCGATCGTCGTGAACGGGTAGTTCGCGGCCTCGGCCCCGGACTTCGTCAGGGCGTTGAAGAGGGAGGACTTGCCCGCGTTGGGCATGCCCACGATGCCGATCTTCATCAGGCGGCTCCGGTGGTGTCGGTGGTGGCGGCCGCGGCACCCGCGGTCGCGGCGGCGGCGACGGACGCGGCGGTCGCGGCCTTCTCGGCGGCGGTGGAGGACGCGTCGGCGTCGTCGCGGCGGCGGTCGCGGCGCGCGGCGACGCCGTGGCCGACGGCGCGGACGCCCCCGCCGACGGTCCAGCCGAGGACGCCGCCGACCGCGATGTCGGTCGGGTAGTGCACGCCCAGGTGGACGCGCGACACGGCCATCGCCGTGGCGGTGGCGTACAGCGGGGCCTTCGGCAGCAGCGCGGAGTACGCGGCGGCGGCGGCGAAGGACGACGCCGCGTGCGAGCTGGGGAAGCTCAGCTGCGTCGGGGTCGGGATCAGCGGCGGCAGGTCGCGCAGCTGCGGGCGCGGCCGGCGGGCGACCTGCTTGACGCTCGTGTTGGCGACGTAGGCGGCCCCGACGGCGGCGACGCCGAGCAGCCACTCGTCGCGGCGGCGGCGGTCGATGGTCGCGCCGAGCGCGCCGATCCCGAGCCAGAGGGCCCCGTGCTCACCCGAGCGCGAGAAGCGGACGATGACCGTCGTCGCGCGCTGTGAACGGGCGGTCGAGCGGATCGCGCGCATCCCGGCGAGGTCCATGCGGGCGAACGCGCGGCCGGTGCGGCCGCGCAGGGCGCGGGCCAGGAGGCTGCGCCGGGCGTCGACGGCCTCGCCGAGGAGCCGGGGGTCGGGGGTCAGGATCGACACCCCACGAGGGTACGGGCCGGGGGATCGCGGCGTCCCGTGGGCGCCGCGTGCGGCGCGGCCCGTACCGGCGGTCCCCACGCGGTGCGCCGCCCCGGCGGACGGCGGGCCGGGTGGCCCCGGGCGTGCGGCGCCCCGCGTCGGCTCGGTCCCGGCGCCCCGCCGCGGCGCCGCACGGACCGCCGTCGGGCACCATGTACCACGTGAAGCTGGCGTTGGTCGTCAATCCCAAGTCCGGTGCCGGCCGCGACAGCGACGGGATCGCGGAGCGCCTGCGCGCCCCGGGGCACGACGTCGAGACCTTCGAGATCGGCGACGCCGACGCCGCGGCGGCCTCCGGCGCGGACCGCGTGGTCGTCGCCGGCGGCGACGGCTCGATCGGCACGGTCTTCGCGGCCTGCGCGGAGCACCGGGCACCGCTGGCGATCCTCCCGGCCGGCACCGCCAACGACTTCGCCCGGGCGATCGGCGTGCCGGCGGACTTCGACGCCGCGCTGGACGTCGCCAAGGACTCCGACGCCCGGCACCGCACCGTCTGGGGCGCGACGCTCGACGGCCACCCGTTCGTGAACGTCGCCTCGATCGGCCTGGCCGTCAACGCGGCGCGCGAGGCCGCGCCGTTCAAGTCGAAGCTCGGGCCCGTCGCCTACGCGATCGGCGCCGTGATCGCCGGTGCGAAGGGCAAGCAGGTCCACTGCCGGGTCAGCGTGGACGGCGAGCAGGTCTACGAGGGCGACGTCTGGCAGGCGCTGGTCGCCGCGTCGGGCAGCTTCGGCGGGATCGTCCAGCTGCCGGACTCCGACCCCGAGACCTCGGAGATGGAGCTCTTCGTCGTCGAGTCCAAGTCGCGCCTGACCCTGATCCGCCGTGTCTGGGGCATGCGCAAGGGCGGCAACCGCGGCGGGATGCGCTTCTTCCAGGGCCACAGCATCCGGGTCGACGTCGACCCCGACCTGCTGTGGAACGTCGACGGCGAGGTCCTCGACCTCGGCGACGTCACCGCCGAGCCACTGGGCCCGGTCGAGATCTTCCTGCCGCCGGAGACGACGGCCCCGCGCTGGAGGCGCCGCTGATGACCGACGGGACGCAGGAGCCGGAGGAGACGGCGGGGCCCGAGGCCGGTGCGACCGCCGACGGGACGCCGCCGGCGGCCGGCGCGGACGCCGCGACCGACCCGGCCACGACGCCCGGCGCGGCGGACGCCCCCGACGACGCGGACCTGCCGCCGCTCGCCCCGCACCTGCGCGACCGCTACGACCGGCCGCGCGGCGCGAGCGAGATCGCCAAGGGCCGCTCGCAGGCGCGTCTCATCCTGCTGCTGCTGTTCGCGGCGCTGCCGGTGGTCGTGCTCGTCGTGGTCGTGCTGAACTCGCTGGCCAGCGGCCCGCCGGACGACCGCGCCGTCCTCGGCGAGCGCGGCGGCCTCAACGAGGTCACGCGCTACTGCGTCTACACGACGCGCAACGACGGGCAGTACGACGACTGCCTCAAGCGCACGGACCCGCGCGTGATCCGCAAGGAGCAGTCCAACGGCGCGCGCTACGCCCGCGGCGAGCTCACGCGCTGCCTGGCGGCACGATGACCTCGGAGCTCGGCGCGGGCACCGCCACCGAGATCCGGATGCCGCTGACGCTCGCGATCATGCCGGCGCTCGTCGTCGGCACCGACG
>NZ_JBFAPC010000233.1:0-6204 GCF_040675535.1 Patulibacter sp. NPDC049589
TCGCCGTCGCCCGCGGCGACCTCGACGTGCCCGAGATCGAGACCACGATCACCGCGCACCTCCGCTGACCCGGACCGCATCCATCGCGGCGTACGCGCGCAGGGCGGGCGAGACGACGCGGTCGCGGGCGGCGGGGACGTAGCCCGCGCCGGCCTCGAGGCGCTCGCGGCGCTCGGTCAGCTCGTCCTCGGGGACGTCGAGCGAGAGCCGGCGGTTGGGGATGTCGATCGTGATCGTGTCCCCGTCCTCGACCAGCGCGATCGCCCCGCCGGAGGCCGCCTCGGGCGAGACGTGGCCGATCGACAGGCCGGAGGTGCCGCCGGAGAAGCGCCCGTCGGTGATCAGCGCGCAGGCCTTGCCGAGGCCGCGGCCCTTGAGGTACGAGGTCGGGTAGAGCATCTCCTGCATGCCCGGACCGCCCCGGGGTCCCTCGTAGCGGATGACGACGACGTCGCCCTCCTTGATGCGGTCGCTGAGGATCGCGTCGACCGCGTCCTCCTGGGACTCGACGACGACGGCGGGGCCGGTGAACGTCAGGATCGACTCGTCGACGCCGGCGGTCTTGACCACGCTGCCGCGGACGGCGAGGTTGCCGGAGAGGATCGCCAGGCCGCCGTCCTTGGAGTGGGCGTGCTCGACGTCGTGGATGCAGCCCTCGGCCGCGTCGGTGTCGAGCGTCTCCCAGCGCTCGGACTGCGAGAACGCCGTCGCCGACCGCCGGCACCCGGGGGCGGCGTGGAAGACCTCGAGGGCCTCGTCGGTCGCCTTGCCGGAGCGGATGTCCCAGGCGTCCAGCCAGGCGGCGACCGTCGGCGAGTGCACGGTGTGGACGTCCTCGTCCAGGAGCCCGCCGCGGCGCAGCTCGCCGAGCAGCGCCGGGATCCCCCCGGCCCGGTGGACGTCCTCCATCAGGTACACGCCGTTGGGCGCGACCTTCGTCAGACAGGGGACGCGCCGCGAGACCGCGTCGATGTCGTCCATCGTGAAGTCCATCTCGGCCTCCTGGGCGGCGGCCAGGATGTGCAGGACGGTGTTCGTGGAGCCGCCCATCGCGACGTCGAGCGCCATCGCGTTCTCGAACGCCGCGCGCGTCGCGACGTTGCGCGGGAGGACGGACTCGTCGTCCTGCTCGTAGTAGCGGGCGGCGATCTCGACGACGCAGCGGCCGGCGGCCTCGTAGAGGTCCTTGCGGGCGGTGTGCGTCGCGAGGATCGAGCCGTTGCCCGGGAGCGCGAGGCCGAGCGCCTCGGTCAGGCAGTTCATCGAGTTGGCGGTGAACATCCCCGAGCAGGAGCCGCAGGTCGGGCAGGCGTTCTCCTCGATGATCGCGATGTCCTCGTCGGAGACCTCGTCCGCGACGGCGTCGGCGATCGCCGAGATGAGGTTCAGGCCCTTGCGGACGGTGCCGTCGACGAGGGTGGCGGTGCCGCCCTCCATCGGGCCGCCGGAGACGAAGACCGTCGGGATGTTCAGCCGCAGCGCGGCGTTCAGCATCCCCGGCGTGATCTTGTCGCAGTTGGAGATGCAGATCAGCGCGTCGGCGCAGTGCGCGTTGACCATGTACTCGACGCTGTCGGCGATCAGGTCGCGCGACGGCAGCGAGTAGAGCATCCCGCCGTGACCCATCGCGATGCCGTCGTCGACGGCGATCGTGTTGAACTCGCGCGGGATGCCGCCGGCGGCGGTGATCGCCTCGGAGACGATCGTCCCGACCGGCGCGAGGTGCGTGTGGCCGGGGACGAACTGGGTGTAGGAGTTGGCGACGGCGACGATCGGCTTCCGGCCGATGTCGGCGCCGGCGACGCCGGAGGCGCGCATGAGGGAGCGGGCTCCGGCCATGTTCCGGCCGTGGGTGACGGTCCGAGACCGATACGCGGGCATCTGCCCAGGGTACCGCCGCGCCTCCGGACCCGCGGTCGCAGCGGCCGTTCGGACGGCGGGGCAGTCCGCGCGTTGCCCGAGATCGCACGGACGGCGGGTCAGTCGGCGCGGTACCCGAGGCCGTCCAGCGCGGCGGCGATCGCGGCCGCGGGGACGGCGCCGACGCGGACGATCGCCCAGGTCGCCCGCGGGCCGTCGAGGCCGCGCAGGTCGACGAGCGTCGACGGGCGACCGGGCCGCGGGCCGCGGTCGAGGACCAGCGCGCAGCCGTCGCGGATCGTCGCCGGGACGTCGTCGACCGTGAGCGCGTCGGGCCCGCCGGCGAGGTTCGCGCTCGTCTGCAGGACCGGGGGCGCGTCGACCGGGGCGGGCAGCCGCGGGACGCGCAGGCCGAGCGTGCCGTCGGGGCCGCAGACCGCGGCGAAGGGGCCGTCGCCGGCGGGCACGAGCACGCCGACCGGTCCGGGCAGCAGGCGCCGCAGCGCCGTGAGCACCGTCTCCCCCGCGCCGGCGACCGCGGCGGCGGCCGCGTCGACCGACCACAGCATCAGCGCCGAGGGCTTCTGGGGGTCCCGGCTCTTCAGCGCCGCCATCCGCGCGACGGCGTCGGGACGATGCGGGTCCGCGGCGAGCCCGTAGACGCCCTCGGCCGGGAAGAGCACGACGCCACCGGCCGTCGTCGTGGCGGTCAGCGCGGCGACGTCCGCGGGCGCGAGCGGCGCGACGTCCGGCGGCGGGGCGTCGGCGCTCACCGGGCGCTCCCGGGCCGCCCGCCGTCGGGGCGGCCCGGGCCGGACGTCGGCCCCGGCGCCGCGGTCCGCCCGACGACGACCCGGCCGATGCCGGCGAGGTCGTCGCGGATCTCGGTGTACGCGAAGCCGGCGTCGCGGGCCAGCACCGCCGTCGCCTCCGCCTGGCCGGCGCCGATCTCCACACCGACGAGCTCCGCGCCCAGGGCGCGGGCCGCGGGCAGCAGGCGGCGCACGACGTCGAGGCCGTCCGGACCGCCGAAGAGCGCGAGGTGCGGGTCGTGGTCGCGGACCTCGGGCGGCAGCCCCTCGAGGTCGCCGTCCGGGATGTACGGCGGGTTGGACAGCACCGCGATCGGCCCGGGCAGCGCCGGCAGGCCGTCGACGAGGTCCAGGTGGTGGAAGACCACCCGCGAGCCGAGGGCGGCGGCGTTGGCGCGCGCGACGTCGAGGGCGTCCGCCGAGACGTCGGTGGCGTGGACGACGAGGTCGGGGCGCTCGTCGGCGAGCGCCAGGGCGATCGCGCCGCTGCCGGTGCCGACGTCGACGACCGTGCTCCCGTGCGGCAGCTCGAGGCCGAGCTCGACGAGCAGCTCGGTCTCCGGCCGCGGGATCAGCACGCGGCCGTCGACCCGCAGGTCGAGCATCCGGAAGCCGCGGACGCCGAGCAGGTGGGCGACGGACGCGCGGCGGACGGCGCGGCCCTCCTCGTGGGTGCGGATCCGGTCCGCCTGCCCGGCGGTGAGCGGCCGGTCGGGGGAGAGGAAGAGGCGGGCGCGGTCGGCCCCGATGGCGTCGGCGACCAGGAGCTCGGCGTCCAGCCGGGGGCCGTCGAGCCCGGCGGCGGCGAAGCGCGCGGTCAGGCGGCGCACGGCCGCGCCGACGGTGGCCGGGACCGCGTCGGGCGGACCCTGGGGCGGCACGCCGGCGGGCGGCGGCGCCGCGTCGGCGGCGCCCTCCCCCGTCACGCGCCGGAGGCGGCCAGGTGCTCGAGCAGCCGGCGCTTCTCGTCGGCCTGCAGGCCGTTGGTGAACTCCTCGAGCTCGCCCTCGAGGACCGCCTCCAGCGCGTACTTCGTCAGCTTGATGCGGTGGTCGGTGACCCGGCCCTCGCCGAAGTTGTAGGTGCGGATCTTCTCCGCCCGGTCGCCGGTGCCGACCTGCGCGGAGCGCGCGGCGGACTGCTCGGCCTGCTGCTCGGCGACCGCGTGCTCGTAGAGCCGGGCGCGCAGGACGCGGAGCGCCTTCTCGCGGTTCTGCAACTGCGACTTCTCGTCCTGCATCGAGACGACGACGCCGGAGGGCCGGTGCGTGATCCGCACCGCCGAGTCGGTGGTGTTGACCGACTGGCCGCCCGGGCCGGAGGAGCGGTACACGTCGATCTGCAGGTCGCTCTGCTCGATGTGGATGTCGACGTCCTCGGCCTCCGGCAGCACCGCCACGGTGCAGGTGGAGGTGTGGATCCGGCCCTGGGTCTCCGTCGCCGGGACGCGCTGGACGCGGTGGGTGCCGGCCTCCCACTTGAAGATCGAGAACGCGCCCTCGCCCTTGACGGCGAACGTGAACTTGCCGTCGGACACCGACAGCGACTCGGTCTTGAAGCCGCGGCGCTCGGCGTACTTGACGAGCATCCGGTGGACGTCGCCGGCGAACAGGCCGCCCTCCTCGCCGCCCGCGCCGCCCTGGATCTCGACGATGACGTCCTTGTCGTCGTTGGGGTCCGGGTCGACCATCGCGACGCGGATCTCCTCCTCGAGCTCCGTGATGCGGACCTTCGCGGCGTCGAGCATCTCGCGGATCTCGGGATCCTCGTCGTCGGCGAGCATCTCGCGCGCGCCGGCGGCGTCGTCGACGGCGTGGCGCCACTGGGCGGCGAGCGCGTTGGCGTTCGTCATCCGGCGGTACTCGCGCCCGACCTCGGCGTAGCGGTTGCGGTCGCCGATGACCGCCGGATCGACGATCTGCCCTTCCAGCTCGGCGAACCGGGCCTCGATCTGCTCAACCAGCGCTTCGATCACGACCACCGAGCTTAGGACGTCCCACGCTTTCCCGCGGTCCGTGGCGGCTCGCCGGCACGCGCCCGTGGACCGGCGTCGACGGGGAGGCGATACTCGGAGCGTGGCGTCGCTCCCCGCTCCCCCGTCCTCCACGGCCCCGGCGCCCCTCGCCGACGTCGCCTTCACGGTCGGGCGCGACGTCGTCGTGCAGCGGCTCACGGGCGCGCGCCGGAGGGTCGTCCTGCGCGTCGGCGGCGACGGGCCCGACGACCTGGCGCTGCGCCACGACGGTCGCCGGCTCGCCGTCGCCGACGAGCGGGGCGTCCGGGTCGTCGACCTCGCCCACCCCGCCCGCGCGGCGCGGCTGCCGCTCCCCCGGGGGACCTTCGCCGACGGCGTCGCCTGGTCGCCGGACGGCCGCGGCCTGACGATCGCCGACGCGGGCGTGTCCGGGCCGACCACGTGGGTGGACTGCCACGCCACGCGGCCCTACCGGTGCCACGTCCGCCGCAGCCGCGTCGTCGCCGGGCCGGTGCCCTCGCCGGACGGGCGCTCGACCGTGACGATCGAGGAGCGGGGTCCACGCCGCACCGGCGGCCACGCCGCCACCACCGTCACCGCGGAGCTGGTCCTCCACCGGGGCGGCCGGCGTCGCGTGCTCGACCGGGCGAGCACCGTCCGCACCGGCCGTACGACCGTCACCAGCGCGATCGGGCCGCCGCTGTGGACCGCGGGCGGCCTGTGGTGGGACGTCTCCAGCCAGCGCGTCGTCGACGAAGGCGGGGCGAGCAGCTCCGAGGACGCCCACCAGGAGCGGCGGCTGCGCGACGACGGCGCGGTCGAGTCGTTCGCCCCGCAGACCGCCGACGGGACGCCGGTCACGGCGCTCGGCGTCCTCCCCGACGGGACGGCCTGGGGCGAGGTCGACGCAGCGACGAACCGCCACGAGGTGGTGCTGATCCCCGCCGACGGCCCGGCGACCCGGACCGGCCTGCGGTACCGCATCCCCGACCAGCTCCTGCTCGGCCCGACCGCCGACGCCCGGTTCGCCGTCGTCGATCGGCGCATCGGCCCGCAGCAGGAGGTCGACGCCCTGCGCCTGGCCGGCGCCGGCGGACGGCTCGGCCGGGTGCTCCTGCGCTCCCGTGGCCCGCGGCCGGCGATCGACCTGCGCTGAGCGCGGGCCGCGTCCCCGGGGCCGCGACGGGCGCGGCGAAGGGGTCGACGTCGACATCGGGGACAGGGCCGCGGCCGGGGTGGGCGCCCGCGCTCCGTCGGAACCGGCGGCGTCGAGGCCCGCGGAGGTTCGGGGAGTTCCCCGTCGCGGGACCGGTCGATCGGGAGCACGCTCGGCGGACATCGATCCTCGAGGAGCCCCAGTGAGCACCACCGTCCCCGCCCCCGACACCGACATCCCCGGCGCGCACCGCCCCGGGAGCGCCGAGTACGAGCGCCTCCGCGCGCCGTGGGACCCGACCGCCGACCAGCGCCCCGCCGCCGTCGCCGAGCCCGCTCCTGCTCCAGCAGCCGGTTGCGACGCTTGAGCTCGCGCAACTCCTGGCTCTCCGCGACGGCCAC
>NZ_JBFAPC010000234.1:0-6151 GCF_040675535.1 Patulibacter sp. NPDC049589
CGCGCGGCGGACGGCACGGGCAGCGGCGGGCCCGACCCCGATCGCGAGCGCCGGCACCGGTGCCCCGGCCACGAGCAGGACGAGCCCGAGCGCGACCGACCACGGCACGACGCGGTCGAGCGCCTCGCCGGGATGGCCCTCCCCGGAGTCCCGGAGCCGCGCGAGGACCCGCCCGCCGATCCGGATCCCATCCGGCGAGAGGTCGACGATCGCCGCGGCGGCCAGGGCTCCGGACGCACCGGCGGCGAGGACGGCGCCGCTCACGACCGGTACTCCGCGGACGGCACCGATCCCCGCGGCGCGGTGCCCCTCCCGCCGACCACGTCCACGGCGTGCACCGAGTCGCCACTGCCGGCCGCTCGCCCGGACGGCGAGCGCTCCGGTCGGGGGCCTGGCGGGTCCTCGCCGTCGACCTCCACGGGCTCGAGCGTCCAGCCGTCGTGACCGGCCAGCACCCGGGCGGCCCCGGTCACGCGCCGCCGGCCGGCGGCCCCGCGCGTCTGCTGGAGGACCACGCCGACGGCGTCGCCCACCATCCGCGCGACCGCCACGTGCGGCAGGCCGACGTCCGCCATCAGGCAGAGCGTCTCCAGTCGTCGCAGCGCGGCGTCGGGCGACCGCGCGTGGATCGTCGACAGCGACCCGTCGTGGCCGGTCGTCATCGCGAGCACCATGTCGAGCGCCTCGGCACCGCGGACCTCGCCGACGACGATCCGGTCGGGGCGCATGCGCAGCGCGTTGCGGACGAGGTCGCGGATCGTGATCGCGCCGCTCCCGTCGGTGCGCGGCGGCCGGGCCTCCAGGCGCACGACGTGCGGCTGGCCGAGCCGCAGCTCTGCGGTGTCCTCGACGGTGACGATCCGCTCCGACTGCGGCAGCAGCGACGCGATCGCGCCGAGCGTCGTCGTCTTCCCCGCTCCGGTGCCGCCGGAGACGAGGATCGAGCGGCGCTCGGCGACGGCGTCCGCCACGAGCGCCGCGACCTGCGGCGACCACGTCCCGCGCGCGACGAGCTCCTCGGGCGTCCAGCGCCGGGCGCGGAACCGGCGGATCGTGACGGCGGGCCCGTCGAGGGCCAGCGGCGGGAGCACGACGTGGACGCGGGAGCCGTCCGGGAGCCGCGCGTCGCAGAGCGGGTCGGCGCGGTCGACCCGCCGGCCGGCGCCGGCGAGCATCCGCTCGATCGCGTGCAGCAGCTCGTGCTCGTCCGCGAACGCGACGGCGGTCTCCTCGATCCGGCCGCGGCGCTCGACCCAGACGGGGCGCGTGCCGGAGATCATGATCTCGTCGATCTCGTCGTCGTCCAGGAGCGACTCGAGCGGGCCCAGCCCGACCGTCCGCTCCAGGAGCAGCCGGCGGACCTCGTCGCGGTCCTCGGGCGGCAGCAGCGGGGCGTCGCGGCGGAGCACGCGCTCGAGCAGCTCCTCCGGCGTGGGGCTGATCCCGCCCTCGGCCGGCGCGGCCGCGAGGGCGACGAGGCGGCCGTGCAGGTCGGCGGCGATCTCGCGGTGCAGGCTCATCCGATGCCCTTCAGGCTCGACCGCGCCGTCGTTCCGGCCGCGCCGCGCCGCGAGTCGTCCGGCGACCGCGGGAGGACCCGCAGCTCGCTGGCGAAGTTCTGGGCGGCGGCCAGGTAGACCGCCTGCTTGACGCTGACGCGCAGCGCGACCGCGATGCGCCCGCCTCCGCCGTCGCCGCCGTCCGACGGCGCGTCCCCGACCGTCAGCACCTCGGCGTCCTCCAGTGCGAGCCGCGTGCTCCCCTCGGACTGCTCGGCGTCGCGCGTGACGAGCAGGTCGACGCGTCCGCCCGGGCGGACGAGCTTGGGGTCACCGATGACGACGAGGTCGGCGATCCGCTCGCCGGCGCGCAGCTGTGGTCCGGCGCCGTCGTCGAGCATCGGGATCGAGAGGTCGGCGCCGGGGGCGACGGCGACGCGGGGTCGCAGGCCGACGACCTCGGACGTCGCGGCGACGCGGTCGGCGGGCGCGTAGCGGCGCGGGACCCGACGGACGGTGACGTCCTTCGCCGCGACCACGCGGCCGGGCTCCAGGCCTGTGCGCGCGACGACGACCGGGACGGCCGGGCCCAGGCCGGCCGTGAGCGCGCGCTCCCGCCGGCCGACGTCGCCGGCGGCCAGCGCGCCGAGGACGAGGGCCAGCCCGAGCAGCAGCGCGGCCCGGCGCCGGCGGCTGATCACGTCGCCGCCCGCGGTCCGGGGACGGGCAGCTCCGCCACGAGGCGGGCCCCGCGGGCCGACGGTGCCGAGCGCAGCCGTCCGCCGTGGGCGGCGAGGGCGTCCGCGACGATGCCCATCCCTCGGCCGCGCTGGCCGCGCCGGCGCCCCTCCACGAGGCGCTCGACGGGGACGCGCAGGCCACTGCCCTCGTCGCTGATCTCGACGTACACGTGGCGCGGCCCGCGGCCGACGCCTACGCGGACGGTGCCCGCCCCGTGCTCGAGCGCGTTCTGGACGAGGTTGCCGATCGCCTGCGCCAGGCGGGCCCGGTCGCCCAGGACGGTGGCCGCGGCGTCGGGCTCCACGAGCTCCACGCGGCGCCCCCGGCTCCGCGCCGCCAGGTCGTGGACGGCGACGAGGTCCCGGACGAGCGGCAGCAGGTCGATGCGGCGCAGCTCGTCGCGGCCGCGGCGGCGGGCCGTCGAGGCGCTCAGGTCGTCGACCGCCCGGCTCGCGCGGGTCAGCTCGAGCGCGAGCGCCGCGAGCGGGGCCCGCCGCACCGCTCCACCGCCGTCGGCCTCGGCCGCGCCGAGCGCCAGCATCACGTTCTGCAACGGGCCGCGCAGCTCGTGGCAGGCGCGCACCACGTCCTCCGTGTGCCGGTGGGCCGCCCGGCGCGCGAGCAGGAGCAGGCTCGCCGCCGTCACGGCCAGCAGCCAGCCCGCGAGCAGCAGCGGACTCACGCCGCCACCCGCCCCGCGGCCGCGACGGCGGCGGGCGCCGCGTCCACGAGCTTGTAGCCCACGCCCCACACGTTCACGACGAACTCGTCGCCCGCGACCCCGAGCTTCCGCCGCAGCCGACACGCGTGCGAGTCGATCGTGCGGGTGACCCCGGCGGAACGGAAGCCCCACACGTCCCGCAGGAGGTCGTCCTTCGCGAACACCGTCGTGGGCTCCCGCACCAGGGCGAGCAGCAGCGCGTACTCCTTCTGGGTCAGCTGGACCGGGCGGCCATGGACCGCGACCGTCCGCCGCGAGGGATCGACGACGAGCTCGCCGACCCGCATCACGCCCGACCCGGGCCGGCCGTCGGCGCGGCGAACCAGTCCGGCGATCCGCAGTCGGAGCTCCGGATACGAGAAGGGCTTCACCAGGTAGTCGTCCGCCCCCTTCTCCAGGCCGCGGACGCGGTCGATCTCGCTCCCGCGGCCGGTCAGCAGCAGGACCGGGGTCAGTGGGTCGATGCGCGACACGATCCCGTCCGCTGAGCGGATCCGGGCGAGCAGGTCGAGTCCTGAGCCGTCGGGCAGCGTCAGGTCCGAGAGCACGAGCCGGGGCGCGGTCTGCTCGAGGATCGCCATCGCCTCCTCGAGCGTCGCGGCGGCGAGCGGGTCGTACCCGTCGGCCGCGAGGTGCTCCACGAGGAAGGCACGGGTCAGGTCGTCGTCCTCGACGATCAGCAGGGGGAAATCGGGAGTGATCTGCGTCATGCACGAACGACCTGCGAGGTCCCGCGACCTCGCCCCCCGCCTTGCTCGACGCTCTGTGCCGGCTTCGCGGCGGACTGCCTCGGGAGAGCGCGGGACAGGCTCGGACGTGGCCGTCCCGCGGAGTGGAGCGGAGCGTCCGTCGGCGGTGGCGGACCAGCCGTCTCCCGGACGGCCCGACGCCACGTCGCCTCAGGCCCCCGCCGGCTCGCCCTCCCCCGCCCGCAGCACGTCCCGCAGCTCCAGGAGCGCCCGGTGGGTCGCCGGGAAGCCGTCCATCGGCGGGATCGCCACCAGGGCCCGCGCACGGTGGCCCGACGCGATCGCGGCCAGGGCGTCCAGGGCGCCGTCGAGCTCCTCCAGGCGCGCACGGGGCGGGGACGGCCGGTCCGGCGGGGCGCCGAAGCCCATCGCGGCGAAGGACAGGCGCTCGACGGCGGACGTCGTCGCCCACAGCTCGTCGGCGTCGTGCACCGTGAAGACGAGGTCGCCGACCGCGTCCTGCTGGACGGCGCGCAGGTTGAGCAGCGCGGTGTGCAGGCCGCGCCGGGACCGGCGGACGAGGTGGCCGGTCTCGACCTCGGACCTCGTCAGGGCGGCGTGGAGGACGTCGCGGACCGCCTCGATCGCCGCGCCCTGCGCCGCCGCCAACCGCGTCTCGGCCGTCCGCGGCCAGAGCAGCCGGCGCGCCAACAGGCCGACGGCGCAGCCGATCAGCGTGTCGACGATCCGGGCGCCGACCAGCGCTCCGGCGGGGGTCCCGGGGCGGCCGAGGTCGACGATCAGGAGTGCGAGCGGGGTCGCGAAGAACGTCGCCACCCCGTAGGCCGCCGAGATCGTCGACTGCATCAGCGCCTGGAAGACCATCAACGCGATGACGATCACGCCGGCGGTCGGGTCGAGCGCGAGGACGAGCGCCGCGAGGCCGACGCCCAGGATCGTCCCGCCCGCGCGCTGCATGGTCCGCCGGGCGGTCAGGGTGACGTTGCTGGCCTGCAGGACCGCGGCCGTCGTCAGGCCGACCCAGATGCCGCGGTTGGGGTCCAGCGACAGCCCGATCGCGGTGCCGATCGCGACGGCCAGGCCGGTGCGGGCGGCGGTCGGGAGGACGAGCGACCCCGGATGGATCACGCGGCGGACGGCCGAGCGGGCCGAACGGCGGCGGCGCCGGCCGAACGGCACCAGCGTCGACTGGAGCGCCAGCGCCGGGTCGGCCGCAGCGACGGCGCGGGCCATCATCCGGGCGAAGCGGTCGCCGTGGACGGCGTCCGGCGCGTCGGCCGGGAGCTGCAGGTCGCGGGCGGCGTCGGGGTCGCGGACCGACGCGCGGATCGCCCGGACGGCGGCGGCCCACGCGGGGTCCAGCGGCGGAGCGTCGCGCAGGACGAGCCCGAGGGCGGCGTCGAGCACGCCCTCCGCGCCGAGCGCCAGGCCGAACAGCCGGTCGCCGTCGCCGCGGCGGTGGCCGGCCCGGGTCAGGACGGTCCGGGCCTCCTCGACCGCGACCAGCACGTCGTGGCGGGCGTCGGCCGCCCCCGGGGTGCCGACCGCGTCGAGGAGGTCGGCGAGCCGGCCCCAGAGCGCCTCGAGCGCGCGCTCCTCCGGCCCGCGCGGGCGAACCAGCGCGCCGGACATCGCGATCGCGGTGACCGTCGCGGCGCCGCCGAGGACGAGCGCCGCGCGCAGGGGCACGTCGCCCGCGCCGCCCGGGTACTGCGTCGCGGCCAGGAAGGCCAGGACGAGGACGAACTCGCGCGGGCGCCCCACGTCCCACGCCGAGCCCAGGAGCGAGCCGACCCCGGCGACGAGGCCGACCCCGATCGCGATCGCGACGGGCAGCGACGAGAGCAGCGTCCCGGCCGTGACCGCGAGCACCAGCGCCAGGCCGATGCCGGCCATCACCCGCAGGCGACGCCGGTACGGCTCGTCGCGCGCGTAGACGGCGGCGAACGCCCCCTGGGTGGCGACGGCCCCCTCGTGCGGGTGCCCGAGCGCGACGGCGATCGCCAGCGGCAGCCCGAACGCGACGCCGATGCGGGCGGAGACCGTCCGGGTCGCCCAGGCGGCGCGGAAGACCGCGGTTGCCCGTCGGGCGACACGACCGGGCACGACCGTGGCGGACGGGCCCGCGGCGGCGTGGTCGGGTGATGCGCTCAGAACGGGATGTCGTCGTCGACGAACCCGAGGGTCGGCGCGGCGGGCGGGAGCTCGGGCTCCGTCGCCGGACGAGCCTTCCGGGCGGGCGGGGTGCGCGGCGCGGGCGGAGGCGCCGGGGCCGGCGCGGCCTCCGGCACGCGCGGCGCCTCGGGGGCGGCCGGCGCCTCAGGGGCGGGCGCGTACTCGCCCGCAGGCGGGGACGACGCGACGTTCGGCGCGGAAGCCGGGGCAGTTCCCGGGGCCGCCTGATCCGCCGGCGGCGCGGCAAGGCGCTCTGGGAACGGTTCTGGGCCGCGACCAGACCGGTCGAGCTGACCCCGGCAGTG
>NZ_JBFAPC010000235.1:0-6135 GCF_040675535.1 Patulibacter sp. NPDC049589
GCCCCCGTCCGGCCCGGTCGCGGTCCCTCCGTCGCCGGCCCCGCGCCGACCACCCCGCCCGCGACGCGGCCGGCGCGGGCGGCGGGTCAGGTCGCTCAGCGACCCGTCGGCCCCGCTGTCGCCCGTATCGATCGGCAACGGCTCCGGAGCGGGCGCCCAGAGCTCGGCGGAGCCGGTGCCACCGAGGTCCGCCAGCGGTGCATCGGCGTCCGACCCCGTGAGGTCGGGCAACGACGCGTCCGACGGGGACCTCGTCGGATCGGGCGACGACGCGTCGACGGCCGGAGCCGTCAGGTCGGGCAGCGGCCCGTCACCGTCCCGGACGCCTCCCGCGTCCGGCTCGGTGTCGTGCTCCCGGTCCCGAGGGGCGCCTCCCGCGCTCCCCCGGGACCCCGCGCCCGCCGACCCGGCCGTGAGGTCGGGCAGCGGAGCGTCCCACCCCGGCTCGTCGCCGAAGAGGTCCGGGGGCGTGCTGCCCGCCGGACCGCCGTCGGACGACCTGCCGGCGCCGCTCACGCGATCGCGGCGGCGGGCTCCTTGGCGTCGGCCTCGGCCTGGGCCTTGGCCTTCGCGGCGGTCTCCGCGGCCTTGATGCCGGCGGCGGAGGGCGGCTCGGCACCCGGCGCGGCGAGGCCGAGCTTCTCGTAGATGCGGCGCTCGATCTCCTTGGCGATCTCGAGGTTCGCGTCGAGGTGCGCCTTCGCGTTCGTGCGGCCCTGCGCCAGGCGCTCGCCGTCGAACGAGAAGAACGAGCCGGACTTCTGGACCACGCCGTGCTCGATGCCGAGGTCGATCAGGCAGCCCGAGGTGGAGATGCCCTTGCCGAACTCGATGTCGAACTCCGCCTGCTTGAAGGGCGGGGCGACCTTGTTCTTGACGACCTTCACGCGGACGCGGTTGGCGACCGCGTCGGTGCCGTCCTTGATCGTCTCGATACGGCGGATGTCGAGGCGCTGCGAGCTGTAGAACTTCAGCGCGCGACCGCCCGGCTGCGTCTCCGGCGAGCCGAACATCACGCCGACCTTCTCGCGGATCTGGTTGGTGAAGATGCAGAGCGTGTTGGTGCGGCTCAGGTTGCCGGTGAGCTTGCGCATGGCCTGGCTCATCATGCGCGCCTGCAGGCCGACCGTCTGGTCGCCCATCTGGCCCTCGAGCTCCGCCCGCGGCGTCAGCGCTGCCACGGAGTCCAGCGCCACCACGTCGACGGCGCCGGAGCGCACGAGCATGTCGGCGATCTCCAGCGCCTGCTCGCCGTAGTCCGGCTGCGAGACGAGCAGCTCGTCGATGTCGAGACCGATCCGCTGGGCGTAGATCGGGTCCATCGCGTGCTCGACGTCGATGAACGCGCAGACGCCGCCCTTCTTCTGGGCCTCCGCGAGGATGTGGTAGACGAGTGTCGTCTTGCCGGAGGACTCCGGGCCGAAGATCTCGATGACGCGGCCGCGCGGCACGCCGCCGACGCCGAGGGCGATGTCGAGCGCCAGCGCGCCGGTCGGGATCACGTCCACCCGGGAGTGCGCGCCCTCCTCGCCCATGCGCATCACGGTGCCCTTGCCGTACTGGCGCTCGATCTGCTGCAGGGCGCCCTGCAGTGCGGCGTCGCGGGCCTTCGCCGTCGCCTCGGTCTCCTTGGCGGCCATGTCCTTACACCTCAACGTAGAAAGCGGAATGTCATTGTCCGACGGGGTTCGGACGGAACCCAACCGTACGCACGTTCGTATGCCGGAAACAGGCCGCGAACGTGCCGGAGCGGTGCCGACACGAACGCATGTTCCCACCGGCGTCGGACGGAACCGCGGTGGAGAACCGGCGCCGGCCGTGCGTCCGGAGCGCGGTCCCGCCCGCCCGCGACGGGGCGGCGACTACGGCGCGTCGTGCTCGCCGGCGATGACGCGGCGCAGCAGGTGCAGCGCGGCGGTCGTCGTCAGCTCGCGGACGCGATCGCGGTCGCCCGGGAGCCGCAGGTGCCGCGAGAGACCGCCGTCGGGGCCGGCGACGGCGACGTGGACCGTGCCGACGGGCTTCTCCTCGGAGCCGCCGCCCGGGCCGGCGATCCCGGTCGTCGAGATCGCGACGTCGACGCCCAGGCGCTCGCGGGCCCCGGCGGCCATCGCCGCGGCGACCTCGGGCGAGACCGCCCCGTGCGCGGCGATCAGCGCCGGGTCGACGCCGAGCGCCTGTTCCTTGACCGCGTTGGAGTACGAGACGATGCCGCCCTCGACGACGTCCGACGAGCCCGGGAGCTTCGTCAGGCGCCCGGCGAGCAGGCCGCCGGTGCAGGACTCGGCCGTGGCGACCGTCCAGCCGCGGCCGCGCAGGCCGTCGAGGACGAGCTCGTCGATCGTGCGGCCGTCGGGCGAGAAGACGATGTCGCCGTGGCGCTCGACCACGAACGCCTCGAACGCGCGACCGTCGGCGTCCTGCTCCGGGGCCCAGCGGCTGACGACCTCGAGCTCGCCGCCGCGCATGCAGGTGGTGATCTCGAACGCGTCGACGGCGACGCCGGCGCGGCGTGCGTCGCGCATCGTGTTCGCGAGCTCGGACTCCGGCAGGCCGAAGAGGCGCAGCGTGGACTCGTGCAGCGTCGTGGCCCCGCGGACGGCGGCCAGCAGCCCGGGATGCGACTCGGCGGTCCTCCACATCGGCTGCAGCTCGGGCGGCGGGCCCGGCAGCACGACGACGGTCGGCGTCGGCGGACGGTCCGGGTCGTCGTCGGTGGGCGGCACCACGAGCCCCGGGGCGGTGCCGACCGGCTCCAGGATCGCGGCGCCGTCGGGCACCAGCGCCTGCTTGCGGTTCGCCGCGCGGACGGCCTCCTGGCTGATGCCCTTCCAGCGCCGGGACATCGGTTCGACGATCGCCCAGATGCGGCCCTCGACGGCCTCGTCCAGCGCCACGGGGCGGCCGGTGAACTCGGCGACGATCTGCGTCGTGAGGTCGTCCTCGGTCGGGCCCAGGCCGCCGGAGGTGATGACGAGCTCCAGCCCGCGGTCGCGCGCGTTCTCCAGCGCGGCGCGCAGATCCTCCGGGCGGTCGCCGACGACGGTCGTCGAGACGTGCTGGACACCGAGCGCGCCGAGCCGCTGGGCGAGCCACGGACCGTTGACGTCCGTCACCCAGCCGCCGAGGACCTCGGTGCCGGTGACGACGACCGCGGCGCGCGGGGTGCTCACGAGCAGCTCGGCTTCTTCGCGCCCGTCAGCCGGACGCGGCCGTTCTTCGTGACGTGGAAGGCGATGACGTTCTTGCTGTCGGCCTGCAGCTTGATCCGCTTGCCGGTGTCCAGGACCTTCGCCCCGTCGGTGGTGACGATGTCGAAGCTCTTGGACTTCACGAGCTTCGTGCGCTTGCCGGCGGCGAGCTCGGGCTGGTCGAGGACCTTCCTGCCCTTCGCGTCGCGCACGCAGACCGACGCGGACTCCCTGGACGGCGCGACGATCCGCAGGCGGACGAGGCGGCGCACCCGCGTGGCCTCGGCGGCATCGA
Organism: Patulibacter sp. NPDC049589; assembly: GCF_040675535.1. Taxonomy (NCBI): domain Bacteria; kingdom Bacillati; phylum Actinomycetota; class Thermoleophilia; order Solirubrobacterales; family Patulibacteraceae; genus Patulibacter; species Patulibacter sp. NPDC049589. Next base: position 3,487 of record NZ_JBFAPC010000235.1, read on the forward strand.
CGTCGGACGCGCGCTCCTGCTTGCTCTGCGCCTGCGTCGTCGTGGGCGGTGCCGGCTTGTCCTCGCTCTTGCCGAGCTGCAGGACGGCGAAGATCGCCCCGGCGACCACGACGAGCAGCAGCAGGATCGGGAGGAGGTTCGTGCGCTTCTGCGGCCCGAACGCCCCGCCCCGCGATCCGCCGCGCCGCCCACCCCGGCGGCCGCGTTGCGACCCGGCCGACTGGCCGTTGGCCCCGACCTCGTAGGGCTCGTGGCGGAACTTGTACTCCTCGACGAGGAGCTTGGCGTCCAGTCCGAGCGCCTCCGCGTACGTGCGGAGGAAGCTCTTGACGAACGTGGTGCCCGGGAGCAGGCTCCACTCCTCGTTCTCGAGGGCACGGAGGTACTTGGCGCGGATCTTGGTCCGCGATTCGACCTCCGCGATGTCGATGCCGGCGCGCATGCGGGCCTCGCGCAGGGTGACGCCGATTTCTGGCATTGGTCCGGAAGGCTATCGGCCCGGGGAACCCGAGCTGTGGCGCGACGTCATTCGCCGCCGGATCCGAGGACCGCGTGGTCCCCGGTGCGGTCGTCCGTGTCGTCCCCGGAGGGCGGCGCGTGGGGTGCCTCGGGACCGTCCGCGTCGGCGCCGCCGGACGTGCCCTTCCCGCGGATCTGGGCCAGCACGCGGGGCAGGTCCATGGGCTGCACGAGCACCTGACGCGACTTGCTGCCCTCGAAGCCCGAGATGATCCCGCGGCGCTCCATCATGTCCACGAGGCGCCCGGCGCGGGTGTAGCCGACGCGCAGGCGACGTTGCAGTCCGGACGTCGACGCGGCGCCCATCTCGACGACCATCTCGACGGCGTCGGCGAGCAGCGGATCGGCGTCGGCGTCGTTGGGGTCCTCCTCGGCGGACTCCTCGGGCGCGTCGTCCTCGCGGGCCTCGAGCAGGTCCTCACGGATGTCCGGCTCGCCCTGGCGCGCCCAGTGCTCGGTCAGCGCGGCGATCTCGGCCTCGTCGATGTACGCGCCCTGGATGCGGGTGAGCTTCGACGACCCGACCGGGTTGAAGAGCATGTCGCCGCGGCCGAGCAGCGACTCGGCGCCGTTCTGGTCGAGGATGACGCGCGAGTCGGTCTGGGACGACACGGAGAACGCGATCCTGGACGGCACGTTCGCCTTGATCATCCCGGTGATGACGTCCACGCGTGGGGACTGCGTGGCGAGCACGAGGTGGATCCCGACGGCCCGCGCCTTCTGCGCGATGCGGATGATCGCGTCCTCGACGTCGGCCGGCGCGACCATCATCAGGTCGGCGAGCTCGTCGATGACGCACAGGATGTACGGCAGCGGCTCGTCGCCGTCGTCGACGCGGACCTTGTTCAGCTCGATCAGCGAGCGCGTCTTCTTCACGCTCATGACGCCGTAGCGCCACTCCATCTCGCGCACCAGGTTCTGCAGCGCGTTGGCCGCCATCTTCGGGCTCGTGATGACGGGCGTCAGCAGGTGCGGGATCGCCTCGTAGTGGTTCAGCTCGACCTGCTTGGGGTCGACGAGGACGAGGCGCACGTCGTCCGGCGTGGCGTGCAGCAGGATCGACGAGAGCATCGCGTTGACGCAGCCGGACTTGCCCGCGCCGGTGGTGCCGGCGACGAGCATGTGCGGCATCTTCGCCAGGTCGGCGTAGATCGGCGCGCCCGAGACGTCCTTGCCGAGCCAGACGGTGAGCGGGGACGCGTCCTCCGGCGGGTCGCCGTAGACGTCGCCGAGGTGCACGATGCGGCGCCGCGCGTTGGGGACCTCGACGCCGACCGCCGTCTTGCCGGGGACCGGCGCGAGGATGCGGATGTCGGTGGCGGCCAGCGCGTAGGCGAGGTCGTCCTTGAGCTGCGCGACCTTCGACATCTTGATGCCGGGCGCGAGCTTCAGCTCGTACCGCGTGATGTGCGGGCCGGCGATCGTGCCGATCACCTTGGCGTCGACCTTGAAGTGCGCGAGTGCCTCGATCAGCGCGTGCGCGGTCTCCGCCTGGCCGGCGGTGTCGGGGCGCAGCTGGTCGGACGTCGACACCTTCAGGAGCGCGGGGTCCGGCAGGACGTAGCCGTCCTCGGGGGCGTCGTTGTCGCCCGCCATCGGCTGGCGCGAGCGCAGCTCGGCGAGGGTCGGCCGGGGGGCCGGCGCATCGTCCTCGTCCTCGGTGCCGTCGGACTCCTCGGTGCGCGGGGCGGGGACGCGCGGCGGCACGTCCGCGTCGTCGGCCACGCGCAGGTGGCGTGGGGTGCCGCCCGCGGCGCTGCGGCGCGGCGGCACGACGACGGTCGGCTCGTCGTCGGCCGCGTCGAGGGACTGCTCGGTGTCGGCGGTCGGCTCGTCGGCCGGGTCGCCCGGCACGGGCGTGCCCAGGTCGAGGCGGACCTCGTCGCCGTCGCCGAAGAGGTCGGGGTAGCGCAGCGCGCCGTCGAGCTCGGTGCGGCCGGTCTGGCCGGGGCCGCGCGAGGCGCTGACCCCGCCGCGCGACGCGGTGACCTGCTCGCCGCGCGAGGCCGCGATGTCGTCCTCCGGCTCGGGCGGCGTGCTGCGCCCACGGCGCGGGGGCAGCGGGGGGAACTCGGGGGCCGCGTCCTCGTCGGCCGCGCCGGGCAGGCCGACGGGCGCGGGGCCGGTGGC
>NZ_JBFAPC010000236.1:0-6109 GCF_040675535.1 Patulibacter sp. NPDC049589
CGGCACCTCCGGCCCCGGCCGGCGTCGGCGCGCCCGGGGTCGTGACCGCGTCCGGCCCGCCGGTCTGGAACTCCACGACGACCCCGAGGCCCGCGGCGGCGGTCAGGACCTGCGGGTCGCGGGCCCGCCGGCGCTGCTCGGCCCGCGCGGCCGCGGCCGCGCGGAAGGCGGCGGCCGCCCGGCGCTCGGCCGCGGTGGGGCCCGCCTTCAGGCAGCCCGAGATCGACGCGTTGGCGAACGTCGCCCAGCGGTCGGGCAGGTCGAACGCCCGCTGGAGCTGCTCGCCGGTGACGTCGGCGGTGCCCGTCGTGCCGGTCACGCGGGCGCGGAGGATGCGCGGCGAGTCGCCGCGCTCCAGGACGTCGATCCGCCGCAGCGCCCCGACGCGGAAGCGGGCCGTCCGGGCGTCCGCCGACGCGGCGGTGAACGAGCGGACCCAGCGGTGCAGCTCGACGTCGCCCTCGTCCGGGTCGGGGACGCTCTGCAGCCACGAGCGGGGCGCGCCGCCGAAGACCTTGTCGGCGTCCTCGGTCCGCCCGCCGCTGGTGGAGAAGAAGTACGTGATGACGGGCGTCCCGTTCAGCGTCACGACCTGGCCGCGGGTCGCCGCGACGGCGGCGTCGCCCTGCGGCGACTCGCCCGCGATCCCCGTGTAGACCTGCGATCGCGTGTCGGGCCACTGGTCGAACGCCCGGCCGCCGACCGCGTTGGTGATCGCGTAGGTGCGCGCCACGATCGCCTGCGCCTGCAGGGCGGCGGCGGGGAAGTCCGCCGGGGACTCCTCGGTCACGACGCCGCGCAGGTAGTCCTCGATGTCCAGCTCGTTGACGACCACGACGTCCTTCGGGCCGTCCGGCAGCACGTCGATCCGGCCGCGGTAGGACCCGTCCTGCACGCCGTCGGCGGACCTCCCCGCGACCCGGAGGATCCCGGCGTTCCCGGGGACGACCGCGACGCCCGACGTGGACCGGCCGAGCCGCTTCTTCCTCCCGATCTCGCGGATCTCGATGCCCGCGGCCTTGCGGATCAGCCGGTAGGAACGGGTCGTCTTCGTCTGCAGGCCGCCGACGGAGACCGCTCCGGAGATCGTCGTCTCGCGGGCGCCCCACTGCAGGGCGACGCGGACGGTCCGGCTCGCGGCGGCGGAGCGCTGCAGGCTCGTGCCGCGGTAGTAGTGGCGCAGGATCTGGCGCGGGGAGCGGCCCTTGGCGGCCATCCCGGCCGCGCCGTACTGGCTGAGGCCGACCCCGTGGCCGAAGCCCGCGCCGGTGACGACCACGCGCTCGGCGGCGCCGGCGGGGGCGGCGCCCAGGGCCATCAGCGCCACGCCGAGTCCGGCGGCCACGAGACCCGGGGCGACGCGCCGCGTGGCCACGGGGCCGGCTCCCGCGACCGGCGTCGCGCGCGGGACCTGCCCGCGCCGCGTCGGCCCGCCGGTCGGCCACGTGGCCCGCGCGCGAGCCCTCGTCCCCGCCCGTCCTGTCCGTCGCCCGCCGTGCCGCATCGAACGCGCACCGTAGCGGCCGCGAGCGCCCCGGCGCCGCACCTCGGCGGGCCTCTCCCGGCGCCGTGGCGCGGCGGTGCGGCCGCGGCGTTGCGGGTCCGGCACCACCGGCACCACCCGCGGGACGCTCCGCTACCCTCCGACCTTCGCGCGGGCGGCCGTCCACCTCTCCCCGCCGAGTCCCCTCTCGTGTCATTCGCGCCTCGTCGGTCCCTGCTCATCCTCGTGCCCCTGGCCGTCGTCGCCGCGGTGCTCGCGCTGCTGCTGCTCCCAGGCGGCCCGAGCACCAGCCACGCGGCCGGCACGGACGCCGAGCCGACGAAGCCGATCACGATCAGCGGCCCGTTCGGCCGGATCGCCCTCAGCGGCCCCTGGACCTACGCCTCGGACCCCCAGGACCAGGGCACCACCAAGCAGTGGCAGAAGGGCGGGTTCACCGGCAAGGACGTCACGATCCCGTACGTCCCGAACGCCGGGCGGATCACCGGCGCGGCCGGCGTCGTCAGCCACCGCGGGTCGGTCGGGTGGTACCGGACGACGGTGAACGTCGACGCCGCGGGCCAGTACGCGATCGCCTTCGGGTCCGTCAACCACAAGGCGACCGTCTGGGTCGACGGCAAGCAGGTCACGACCCACACCGGCGAGTTCCTGCCGTTCGAGGCCCGGACGACCCTGAGCGCCGGCGCGCACACGCTCGTCGTCCGCGCCGACTGGCGCGACCCCGAGAAGATGAAGGCCGACGGCTGGCACCGGCTGTGGTTCAACTTCGGCGGGATCAACCGCGAGGTCACGATCCGCAAGCTCGGCCCGAGCGAGGTCCAGGCCCCGTACGTCACCACGACGCTGGTCGGCGGCGCGGCGAAGGTCCGCGTCTCCGCCGTGGTCGTCAACCGCAGCGTCGAGCGCGACATCAGCCTGGTCGCCCTGCTGCGCCGCGACGGCCAGGACGTGCCGATCACCTTCCCGAAGGTCCACCTGAAGGCCCGGGCGTCGCAGCGGGTCCAGACCGAGGTGACGGTGAACGACCCGGCGCTGTGGGCCCCGGGCTCCCCGAACCTCTACGACCTGACGCTGACCGTCCCGAACGAGAGCGCGTACCAGACGCGGATCGGCCTGCGACAGGTCGAGAAGCGCGGCCGCGAGATCTTCCTCAACGGCAAGCGGATCACCCTGCGCGGCGCCTCGATCCACGAGGACGCGCCGGGCTACGGCACCGGCCTGCACGCCGAGCAGATGGACGCCCTGGTCGGCGACCTGAAGACGATCGGCGCGAACGCCACGCGCGCGCAGCACCCGCTGTCCCCGGCGCTGCTGGAGCGCCTGGACGCCGCCGGCATCATGATCTGGCAGGGCGTCGGCCCGACGGACTCCCCGGGCTCGTGGAAGAGCGACACGCCGGCGAAGGCCGCGGTCGCCCGCCAGCGCGTGCAGACGACGCTCGACGAGCAGCAGACGCACCCGTCGATCATCGTCTGGAACCTCGTCAACGAGATCGCCCGCAACGGCAACACCGGCGGCCAGGTCCCGTACATCCGCGAGACGTCGGCGAGGCTCAAGCGCGAGGACCCGGGCCGCCTGACCGCGCTCGACGTCTGGGCGACGCCCGTGAACTACACGGACGCCAACCCGGTGGAGGGCGCACGCGTCCCGGAGAAGATGGGGTCCGTCTACGACCACATCGACGCGATCGGGATCACGAGCTACCAGGGCTGGTACAGCGACCCGGGCAAGCCGATGTCGTACCTGAAGACCAGCATCCAGAAGTTCTCCGGCGCCGTGAAGAAGGTCTTCGCCGGCAAGGCCCTGGTGCTCACCGAGTTCGGCGCGGAGGCCAACGGCGAGAACCCGACGACCCGCCCCGGCGGCTACGCGTACCAGGCCAACCTGCTGAAGACGACGATCGACACGTACGCGAGCGACCCGGACTTCTCGGGCGAGATCGTCTGGAACCTGCGCGACTTCGGCGTGGCCCCGACCTTCATCGGCGGCTCGATCCGCACGAAGTACAAGGGCACGATCCGCCTGGTCCGCGGCCTGAACCAGAAGGGCCTCTTCACCTACAACGGCCGGCCGAAGCCGTCCGTCGGCCCGGTCAAGGCGGCGCTCGCCCGCGCGGCCGTCGACGCCGAGCGGCGCTGAGGGCGCGCCGCCCCGTCGGACGACGAGGCGGCGTAGGACCGCACGTCCTGTCGGCCGGCGCGGTCGCGCCGGCCGCGGCGGGGCGCCGCGGTCGGACGACGGCGCGAACGGGCTGCTCCTGGTCGGAGCCGGCCAGCGCCTGCACCCCGGGCCCGGGGTTGGTGACGACCTGGCCCTCGGCGTGGGCGGCCGGGGCGCCGCCCGGCCTTCCGCGGCTTACGATGCGGTCGTGCACGGTGCAGACCTCCCCCTGATCGGCCGCGCCCCGGAGCTCGAGCGGGTGAGCACCCTCGTCGAGGCGGCCGTCGCGGGCCGCAGCGGCGCGCTCGTCGTCTCCGGCGTCGCCGGGATCGGCAAGACCGCGCTGCTGGACGCCGCGGGCGCCCTCGCGCGGGAGCGTGGCCTGACGGTCCTGCGGGCCCGCGCGCCCGAGGCCGAGCAGGGCCACGCGTTCGCCGGCCTGCGCGAGCTGCTGTCCCCCGCCCTCGGGCTCCTGCCCCGGCTGGACCCCCACCACGCGGTCGCGCTCGAGGTCGCGCTCGGCCTGCGCGACGGCGCGCCGCAGGCCGTCTTCGCGGTCTCGATCGCGCTCCTCGCGCTGCTCGAGGCCGCCGAGGAGGACGGCCTGCTCGTCCTCCTCGACGACGTCCAGTGGCTCGACGACGGGTCGTTCGAGGCCGTCGTCTTCGCGATCCGCCGCCTGCACGCCGAGGGCGTCGCGGTCCTCCTGGCGTCCCGGCCCGAGCCCGACCGCGGCCTGCGCGAGCGCGGGCTCGAGCACCTCGAGCTCTCCGGCCTGCCCGCGGACGAGGCCCGCGCCCTGGCCGGCCGCGCGGGCGGCGGGATCGCCGCGCTGCCGCTCGAGCAGCTCGTCGCCGCGGTCGAGGGGCACCCGCTGGCGCTCGTCGAGCTCGCGTCGTCCCTGACCCCCGACCAGCGCGCGGGCGTCGCGCCGCTGGCCGAGCCGCTGCGGCCCGGCCCGGCGGTCGAGCGGGCGTTCCGCGGCCGGCTCGACGCGCTGCCCGCCGCCACGGGCGACGCCCTGGCCGTCGCGGCCGCCGACGAGCACGTGTCCCGCGCCGAGGCCGCGGACGCGATCCGCCGCCTCGGGCTCCCCGGCGACGCGCTGGACGCGGCGCAGCGCGCGGGGATCCTCGAGCGCGACGGCGTGCGCTGGCGCTTCCGTCACCCGCTGCTGCGCGCGACCGCCTACCACCGGGTGCCGCTCGAGCGGCGCCGCGCCGCCCACCGTGCCCTGGCGGAGGACGCCGGACCGGAGCGCCGCGCCTGGCACCGCGCGGCCGCGAGCGACGGGCCCGACGAGGCCGTCGCCGGCGAGCTCGAGGCCGTCGCGGGTGCCGTCACCGCCCGCGGGGCGCTCGGCTCCGCCGCCGAGCTGCTGTCGCGCGCCGCCGAGCTGAGCCCCGACGCCCACGATCGCGGCCGCCGGCGCGTCGCCGCGGCCGCGATCCTCGCGGCGATCGGCGACCCCGCTCGCGGGCTGCCGCTCGTGGCCGCCGCGCTGGCCGAGGCGCCCGACGACCCGCTTCTGCGTGCCGACCTCGGGCGCGTGCACGGCATGCTGCTCGCCCGCGGCGGCCGGCTCGAGGAGGGTCTGAGGATCGTCGGGGACGCGGCCGAGGCGGTGGCGCCGCTGGATCCGGCGCGCGCCGCGGAGATGCTCCTGGAGGCCGCCCCGGGGTACTGGATGCCCGGCCACTTCGACCGGATGGCCGAGATCGCCGCGCGCGTCGGCGAGCTGGCCGGCGACGAGCTCCCCGGCCACGCCGACGTCGCGGGCCTCGTCCGGGCGCTCGTGCTCGCGCTCACCGGCCGCCCGGGCGAGGCCGTCTCCGCGCTGCGGAGCCACGCCGGGGTGCTGGAGCGGGGCGACGTCCCGAACGCCGGGACCGAGATGCTCTCCACCCCCGCGCACGTGGCGGTCTGGACGGAGCACGACGACCTCGCCGAACGGATCCTCTCGCGCCAGCTCGCCGCCGGCCGGGCCCGGCGGGCCCCCGGGGAGCTGATCTACCCGCTGGCCGTACAGGGTGAGCTGGCGCTGCGCACCGGGCGCCTCGGCCCGGCCGTGGCGGCCGGCACCGAGGCGGTGACCCTCGCGCTGGACGCGAACGTGCCGATCCTCCTGGCGCCGGCCGGCGGCCTGCTCGCCCAGACCGAGGCGGCCCTCGGCCGGGAGGGCGCGTGCCGCGAGCACGCCGGGATGTCGCTGCAGATCTGCGCCCTGGTCGACGGCGCGTCGATGGGGCTCTCGCCGCGCTCGGCGCTGGGGCTCCTCGAGCTCGGGCTGGGCCGCCCGGACGAGGCGCTGCCGTGGCTCGAGGCCTGTGCCGCCGACAGCGCGCGGATCGGCATGCGCGAGCCCAACATGGTCCGCTGGCACGCCAACCGCGTCGAGGCGCTCGTCCGCCGCGGCCGCGGCCGCGCCGGCCCCCCCGCGCGAGA
>NZ_JBFAPC010000237.1:0-6048 GCF_040675535.1 Patulibacter sp. NPDC049589
GCGTCGGGCAGCTGCCGTTCGCCGACCGCCGAATAGGCGGCCACCGTGGGCGGCATCAGCGCGAGCGCGAGCGCGGCACCACGCGCGACCAGGAGTGCCGACCGTCGGAGTGGGTGCCGGCGGCGGCCGCGACGTCCGCGGGGCCGTCCTCGCCGGCCAGATCGACGCCGCCCGGGCGACGCTCTCCGCCGAGGAGGGGCCGGACGTCGTGCTGGTCTGCTTCGACCACGAGCACTACGCCGCCGCGCAGCGCGCCCGCCGCGCCGCCGGGGTGGGCGCCGAGCTCGCCGCCGAGCTGGGCGACGACCTCCAGGCCCGGATCGAGGGCCTGGCCGTCCACGCCCGCGCCGGCCGGCTGGTGCCGTTCGTCGGGGCCGGGGTCAGCATGGGCGCCGGCCTGCCCTCGTGGGTCGGGTTGCTCGACGAGCTGATCGCCGAGGCCGGGATGGAGGACGACCGCGCCGCGCTGGACCGGGTCGACCTCCGCGACCGCGCCGCGCTGATCCAGAGCCGGCTCGGGGCGGGCGAGCTCGAGCGGATCCTGCTCGAGCGCCTGACCGCCGCCGACCGCGTCGCGCTCCAGCACCAGCTGCTCGCGTCGCTGCCGGTCACCGAGGCCGCGTCGACGAACTGGGACGACCTCTTCGAGCGCGCCTGGCGTGACGCCGGCGCCGGACGCGTGGCCCAGCTGCCGTTCGACGGCCAGACCGGGGCGGACCACTGGATCGTCAAGCTCCACGGGACCGTCCGGCACGGGCAGCTCCACGGCGTCGTGCTGACCCGCGACGACTACCTGCGCTTCGGAGCGGAGCGCAACGCGCTGGCCGGCATCGTCCAGTCGCTGCTCCTGACCCGGCACATGCTGTTCGTCGGCTTCGGGCTCAGCGACGAGACGTTCCACCGGATCGCCCACGACGTGCGCCAGGTGCTCGAGGACGGGTCCGGCATCCCCGAACGCACGGGCACGTCCTACGCCACGAGCCTGTCGCCGTCCCGGCACACGGTCACGGCGGAGCTCTGGAAGGGCCAGCTCGACGTCGTCTCGACCCGCCGGGCCGAGGACGGCGAGGGCCGCGCCGGCACCGCGCCCGCCGCCCGCCGCCTGGAGATCGCGCTCGACGTCCTCGGGATGCTCTCCGTCGACCCGCTGGGACACCTGCTGGACCCGTCGTTCGACGGGGCGCTGACGGCGGACGAGCGCCGCCTGGCCGAGGCGCTGCGGCGGTTCGCGTCGGAGGCCGACCCGCTGCTGCCCGCCGCGGGGCCCGCCGGCCGGGCGATCGGGCGGTGGCTGGATCGCATGCGCGAGCACTGAGCCCGGTTGCGTCGAGCCGACGCGGAGGCCGTCCGGGACCGGCGCCGGGCGGACGTCCCGTGGACGCCGTCACGGACGTGCGAACCCATTCCGGATCCGGCTTGCCGCATTCCGCTGGTGCATCGCCTAATATGCCGAAACTCGATCAGGGTTGCCACCCCGATCCGGCCCTCACGAAAGCGATCTCCATGCGCCCGACGCCACGACTTCTAGCGCCCGCCGCGCTCCTCGCCACCGCCGCCCTCGCCGGATGCGGCGGTTCCAGCGACAGCACCAGCGACACGAGCTCCGCCGCGGACTCCGGCCCGACGACGACGAAGCTCTCGCTCGTGGCCTACTCGACCCCCCAGGTCGTCTACGACGACGCCGGCCCCGCCTTCAAGGCGACGACCGCCGGCAAGGGCGTTCAGGTCTCGGGTTCCTTCGGCGCCTCCGGCGACCAGTCGCGCTCGGTGCTCAACGGCGCCAACGCCGACGTCGTCGCGTTCTCGCTCGAGCCCGACATGACGAAGCTCGTCAAGCCCGGCCTCGTGGCGGACGACTGGAACTCCGGCCCGAACAAGGGCTTCGTCTCCAACTCGGTCGCGACCTTCGTCGTCCGCAAGGGCAACCCGAAGAACATCACGACGTGGGACGACCTGATCAAGCCGGGCGTCAAGGTCATCACCCCGAACCCGTTCTCCTCGGGCTCGGCCAAGTGGAACCTGCTCGCCGGCTACGGCGCCAAGAGCGACGGCGGCAAGGACCCGGCCGCCGGCCTCGCGTACGTCAAGACGCTCCTGACCAAGAACGTCAAGCAGCAGCCCGCCTCGGGCCGCGACGCCTCGTCCGCGTTCACCACCGGTGACGCCGACGTCCTCATCTCGTACGAGAACGAGGCCATCACGCTGCAGCAGAAGGGCGCGAAGGTCGACTACGTCACGCCCGACGCGACGATCCTGATCCAGAACCCGATCGCGGTCACGGCGAAGAGCAAGCACCCCGAGCAGGCCAAGGCGTTCGTGGACTACCTGCTCTCGAAGCCCGGCCAGGAGATCTTCGCCAAGCACGGCTACCGGCCGGTGGACGACGCGGTGCTCCAGGAGCACGCGACGGAGTTCCCGCAGCCGAAGGGGATCTTCACGATCGACGACCTCGGCGGCTGGTCGAAGGTGAACGACGAGTTCTTCGACCCGGACAAGGGCTCGATCGCGAAGATCGAACAGGACGCGGGTGTCTCGACCTCGAAGTGAGCCGGTCGCGGCGGAGGGCCCCGAGCCCTCCGCCGCCTCCGGCACGGCGGTACCCGACCCGTCCGGCTCCTCTCGGCGCCGGGCGCGTCGGCGCCTTCCCGAGGGCACCATCGGGCTGGGCATCGGCTCCCTGTGGCTCAGCATCATCGTGCTGCTGCCGCTCGCGGCCGTCGCCGCGAAGGCGCTCGACGGCGGCCTGGGGGACTTCTGGGACGCCGCGACGGCCCCGGCCGCGCGCTCGGCCCTCGGCCTGACGCTCGTGGTCTCGGCGATCATCGCGATCGTCAACGCCGTCACCGGCACCCTGATCGCCTGGGTCCTCGTCCGCGACGAGTTCCCCGGCAAGCGCGTCGTCAACGCGCTGATCGACCTGCCGTTCGCGATCCCGACGATCGTCGCGTCGATCGTCCTGCTGTCGCTCTACGGCAGCGACAGCCCGCTGGGGCTGCACCTCATCGCGACGCGGCCGATCATCGTCATCGCGCTGATGTTCGTGACCCTGCCGTTCGTCGTCCGCTCCGTCCAGCCGGTGCTGATGGAGGCCGACCGCGAGGCCGAGCAGGCCGCTGCGACGCTCGGCGCGTCGAACCTCACCATCTTCCGCCGGATCATCCTGCCGACGATCGGGCCCGCCCTGCTGTCGGGGATCGGCCTGGCGTTCGCCCGCGCGATCGGCGAGTACGGCTCGGTCGTCCTCGTCGACGGGAACATCCCGTTCAAGACGCAGGTGACGTCGCAGTACATCGCGCAGCGGATCGAGAGCAACCAGGACGGCGCGGTCGACACCGCGGCGGCCGCCAACTCGATCGTCCTGCTGCTGATCGCCTTCTTCGTGCTGCTCGCGCTGCGCCTGATCGCCAACCGGGGGAGCCGCCACCATGCGCGTTAGCCGCCGGGCGCAGCTGTCGCTGCGGACCCTGGCCCTCGCCTACCTGACGATCCTGCTGCTGATCCCGCTGGGGATCATCTTCTACCGGACGTTCGAGCACGGGGTCTCGGCCGTCGTCGACAGCATCACGACGCCGGCTGCCGTCTCGGCCTTCTGGCTGACGATCGAGATCGTCGGCATCGCCGTGGTCCTCAACACGATCTTCGGGGTGCTGCTCGCGCTCGCGCTCGTGCGCAGCAAGATCCGCGGCAAGGGGCTCATCCAGGCCGTCGTCGATCTGCCGTTCGCGGTCTCCCCGGTCGTGGTCGGCGTGTCGCTGATCCTCGTCTACGGCACCAACGGGTGGTTCGGGACGTGGTTCGTCGACAACGGGCTGCAGATCATCTTCTCCGTCCCGGGCATGGTGCTCGCGACGATCTTCGTGACCGTGCCGTTCGTCGTCCGCGAGGTCGAGCCGGTGCTGCGCGAGATCGGCACCGAGCAGGAGGAGGCCGCCGCGACCCTCGGCGCCTCGCGCTGGCAGGCCTTCTGGCGGATCACGCTGCCGTCGATCCGCTGGGGCCTCGGCTACGGCGTCATCCTCACGATCGCCCGGGCGCTCGGCGAGTACGGCGGCGTCAGCCTGGTCTCGCAGTCCAAGCCCGGCGAGTCGCAGACCCTGACGCTGCTCGTCAAGAGCCGCTACGACAACCTCGACGTCTCGGGTGCGTACGCCGCCGCGACGCTCCTCATGGTCATCGCCGTGGTGGCGCTGATCGTCATGACCGTCCTCGATCGCAAGAAGACCAACGCATGAGCGACCCCGTCACCACACCGGACGGCGTCGGCCTCGGCGACGTGCCGACCGACCTCTCCGGCGACACGAGCCTGATCGCCGAGGCCGGATCCCACGCGATCGTCGTCACCGGGCTGAACAAGCACTACGGCGACTACCACGCGCTGCGGGACGTCGACCTGACGATCCCCAACGGGTCGCTGACCGCGCTGCTCGGGCCGTCGGGCTCGGGCAAGTCGACGCTGCTGCGGGCGATCGCGGGCCTCGAGATCCCGGACGAGGGCACCGTCGTGATCGGCGGGGAGGACGTCACGTTCATCCCGCCGCAGCGGCGCGAGATCGGCTTCGTCTTCCAGCACTACGCGGCGTTCAAGCACCTCAACGTGCGCGACAACGTCGGCTTCGGCCCGTCGATCCGCAAGCAGCCCAAGGCCGAGATCCGGGCCCGCGTCGACGAGCTGCTCGAGATCGTCGGCCTGGCCGGCTACCAGGAGCGATACCCGTCGCAGCTCTCCGGGGGCCAGCGGCAGCGCATGGCCCTGGCCCGCGCGCTCGCCGTGCAGCCCAAGGTCCTGCTGCTCGACGAGCCGTTCGGCGCGCTGGACGCGAAGGTCCGTGAGGACCTGCGCTCGTGGCTGCGGCGCCTGCAGGCCGAGACCGGCGTCACGACCGTCCTGGTCACGCACGATCAGGAAGAGGCGCTCGACGTCGCCGACCACATCGCCGTCCTGAACGCCGGTCGGATCGAGCAGTGGGGGACGCCGCGCGAGGTCTACGAGGCCCCGGCCAACGAGTTCGTGATGACCTTCCTCGGGCCGACCGCGACGCTCGAGGGCCAGCTCGTCCGGCCGCACGACCTGGTGCTGTCGCTCGAGCAGCAGGAGGGCTCCGTGCCGGTCACGGTGGAGCGCGTCGTGCACCTCGGGTTCGAGGTCCGGGTCGAGCTGCGGGACAGCCGCGACGGCCAGCTGTCCGCCCAGACGACCCGCGGCGAGGCCGCGCGTCTGAGCCTCGACGTCGGTCAGCGCGTGTTCGTGCGCACCGGCCAGGAGCCGGTTCCAGGCTCGTAGTCCGGCGGCCCGCGGCCGCGTGGACCGGCCCGGGCCGAGGAGCCGAGGACGCCGCCGGCCCGTCCGGCGTCGACCGCGCAGCACCGTGGGCGGCCGGTCGGGTGCCGATCACGCAGTGCCCTGCCGGGTCGTCCGGCGCCGACCACGCAGCGCCCTGCCCGGTCGTCGTGCGCCGACCACGCGGGGTCCTGTCCGCTGGTCCGAGACGGGATGGGGAAGGGACTCCGTCGCGGCAGCGGATTGGCGCGTGGGCGTTCCTCGACCCCGGGTAGGTTGGGCGCACGGGTGACGGTTGTGCCATGCATGCGTGGGGCGGTCCGTCACCGATCCCCCCAGGAGGTCCCCCATGAAGATCCGTCCCCGACGGCCCTCACCAGCCATGCTGGTGGCCGTCCTCGCGCTGCTCGTCGCCCTCGGCGGCACCGCGACCGCGGCGTCCGGCCTGATCACCGGCCGCCAGATCGCCCCGTCGACCATCACCGGCCGCAACGTCGAGAACCGCTCGCTCACCGCGTCCGACCTCGCCCGCGGCACGGTCCGCACCGGCAAGACCGGCAAGACGGGGAAGACCGGCGCCACCGGCCCGGCCGGCACGACCGGGCCCGTCGGGCCTGCAGGCGCCAAGGGCGACGCCGGTGCGACCGGCGCCCTCGGCGCCGCCGGCGCGAAGGATGCGCAGCGGCTTGAGGTCCTGTTTGGTCCGCATCGCGGCGCGGACCTTCGGCATCCGGATCGCGACGTGCAGCACGATCGAGACGATCAGGACC
>NZ_JBFAPC010000238.1:0-6008 GCF_040675535.1 Patulibacter sp. NPDC049589
ACCAGCGCCCGGGGCGCGACGCGCGGGCCCGCTCCCAGCTCGGGCGCTGGTCCGTCTACACCGCGCTGGGCGCGGTGGCCGCGGTCCTGGTCGGGCCGTGGCTGGTCCTCGTGCTGCTCGCCTGCGGGGCGTTCGAGGTCGCCCGGCTGCGGCCCGCGCGCGACGGGGGTGGCGGGGCCGGTGCCGCGGCCGGCGTCCACGCGTGGCCCCTGCTCCTCGCCGCGGCGTCGGGAGCCGGCGGGCTGGGCGCGCTGTCGTGGACGGCCTTCAAGGTCGGGGCCCTGTCGTACGGCGGCGGCTTCGTGATCATCCCGCTGATGCAGGCCGACGCCGTCGACCGCCACCACTGGATGACCGACGCGCGGTTCCTCGACGCGGTGGCGCTCGGCCAGGTGACGCCCGGCCCCGTCGTCCACACCGTCGCCGCCGTCGGCTTCGCCGCGCACGGGGTCGGCGGGGCGCTCCTGGCCGCGACGGTCGCGTTCGCCCCGTCGTTCGCGCTGGTGCTCGTGCTCGCGCCGCGCTTCGAGGCCCTCCGCACCGCGCCGCGGCTCCGGGCCTTCCTCGACGGCGCGGGCCCCGCGGCGATCGGCGCGATCCTCGGCGCCGCGGTCCCGCTGGCCCTCGCGCTCGGCGACGCCTGGCAGTACGGGCTCCTCGCCGCCGGTGCGGTCGCGCTGCTCGTCCTCCGGGCACCTGTCCTCGGGACGCTCCTCGGCGCCGGCGTCGTGGGAGCCGTCGCGGTTGCGGCCCTGGGCGCGCCGGTCCCGGGTTGAGTCCGGGACCGGGGCACGATGGATGCCCTCCGCGAGGCCCGGGCCCGGTTGCTCAGTGGTACGCGTGCACGACCGCGTGGCCCTTGCCGCGCGCGATCAGCCAGCGGTTGACCGGGACCGCGGCCCAGAAGGCGACGAAGAGCGCGCCGGCGAGCGATCCCCAGAAGAGGAGGTCCCCGAGCCCGGCGTCCATCGCCCCGGGCACCACGAGGATCGTCAGGGAGTCGAGGAGCTCCATCGTCGCGATCGAGAACGTGTCGGCCGCCAGCGCCAGGCCCACCACCTGCCGGGCGGGCAGCCCTGCCCGCACGAGCGGGATCGACGTCAGGCCGTACCCGAAGGCGAACGCCAACGCGATCGAGACGGCGATCGTCAGGCCGTTGCCCCACCCGAACGCGGTCCCGAGGACCATCCCCAGGACCTCGCCGATCGCGCAGCCCGTCAGGCAGTGCACGGTCGCGCTGATCGCCGTGCGGGTCAGGCTCCCGGCGTCGTGGCCGTGGGCCTCCTCGTGGTGGTGGTGCTCGCCCGCCGGATGCCCCATGCCCTGACTATACCCCCATGGGGTATCAGGGCGCCAGGAAGACCCGGTGGCCTGGCCCCTGCCCCCGGGCGCGGACGGCGGGCGGACCGCGAGGCGGACGGTCGCCGGCCCGCGCGGGACGCTCCGCCGGTACGGTTACCCCCGGTGGGTATCTCGTCCCTCACATCCGGCCCGGCACCGGCGTCCGGCCCCGTCCGGCGAGACGGTGCAGGCGACGCCGGGGACGGCGGTGCGATGAGCGCCCTGCGGATCAGGGCGCTGCTGGAGCGGTCGCGCCGGGGGCTGCTCGTCGTGCTCCTCGTGCTCGGCCTCGGCGGCGCGGTCGCCCTGCACCACGCGATGCCGGAGTCCATGCCCATGGACGGCATGCACGGCGAGCACGCCATGGCGACGTGCCTGGGCGTCATCGCCGCGGGCGTCGCGATCGTGGTGGTCGCCGGGGTCGCCCGGCGGCGGCGTCGCCGCGTCGGGGTGCCGCGACCCGCCGCGACGCCGCGGCTGGCCGACGTGCTGCGCCACCACCCACCGCTCGTGCGGGCCCGGGCCGGCCCGCCGGTCGTGCTGTACCTCCGCCTCGGGGTGCTCCGGCGGTGATCCGGACGTGCGCTCGCCGCACGTCCCGATCGCGCCCGCCCCCAAGCGGGCGCACCACCGTCGACCACTCCGAGGAACAGGACCCAACATGACGTACTCCAGGACCCGCGCCGGCGCGCTGGCGCTGACGCTGGCCGGCGCGCTCGCCGTCGCCGGCTGCGGCTCGAGCGACTCCGGCGACGCCGGCGGCGGCCACGACATGGGCAGCACGTCCGGCCACGCCACGACCACCACGACCGCGGCGAAGCCCGCGGACGTCGACCGGGCGTTCGTCACCCAGATGATCCCCCACCACCAGATGGCGGTCGAGATGGCCGGCGACACCCGCGCCGGGGCCGAGCACGCCGAGATCCGCGCGCTCGGCCGGGCGATCGTCGCCGGCCAGACCCCCGAGATCACCGCGATGCGGGCGATCGCGAAGCGGCTCGGCGTCGCCCCGGCGGCGGGGACGATGGACCACGGCGCGATGACGGCCGCAGCCGCGACGCTCGGCCTGTCGATGGACGACATGGGCATGTCGATGGACACGACGTCGCTGAAGACCGCCAGGCCGTTCGACCGGGCCTTCGTCGACGCGATGATCCCGCACCACCAGGGCGCGATCCGGATGGCGCGCGCGGAGCTCGCCCGCGGGGGTGACGCCGCGCTGCAGCGGATCGCCGCCGGCATCGTCGCCGCGCAGACGCGGGAGATCCGGCGGATGAACGCCTGGCGGAAGGCCTGGTACGGCCGCACCTCGCCGGCCGGCGGCGTGCCCGCGCCCTGAGGACGCGCGGCCCCGGCGTCGCGTCCGTCCTCCGACGGGCCGCCACCGCATCCGCCCGCGGACCGTCCCGGGCGGGTCGGGGGCGGGCCGTCGCGCCCCGCCGCTCAGGCCTCCGGGATCTCCCGGCTGAAGGTCTCGAGGGTGACCGCGTCCGGCTCGGGGCCGCCGCGCTTGCCGGTCTCGAGTCCGTCGAGCGCCGCCAGGTCCTCGGCGGAGAGCTCGAAGTCGAAGACGTCGAGGTTCTCGGCGATGCGGTGCGGCTTCGTCGACTTCGGGATCACGGAGCGGCCGTGCTGCAGGCCCCACCGGAGCATCACCTGGGCCGGGCTCTTGCCGTGCTTCTCGGCGACGGCGCCGATCGTCGGGTCCTCCAGCGCGTTGACGTGCCCGCTGTCGCGGTAGAACGTGATGCCGCCGATCGGGGACCACGCCTGCGGCAGGATCCCGCGCTCGGCCCCGAAGTCGGCGGCCGCGTTCTGCTGGAAGTACGGGTGGATCTCGAGCTGGTTGAGCGCCGGGACGACCGTGGCGCGGTCCAGCAGCGCCGTGAGGTGCTCGACCATGAAGTTGCTCACCCCGATCGCGCGGACCTTCCCGTCGGCCAGCAGCGTCTCGAGCGCGCGGTAGGCCTCGAGCGTCCGCTCGAAGTCCCCCGGCAGCGCCTGGTGCAGGATCAGCAGGTCGAGCTGGTCGACACCGAGCTTGCCGGCGCTCTTCTCGAAGGCGTGCAGCGTCTCGGCGTAGCCGAAGTCGTTGATCCAGACCTTCGTCTCGATGAAGACGTCGGCACGGTGGACGTCCGACGCGGCGATGGCCTCGCCGACCTCGCGCTCGTTGCCGTACGCCGCAGCGGTGTCGATGTGGCGGTAGCCGGCGTCCAGCGCGGCCGTCACGGCGTCGCGGGTCTCGTCGGGCGGCGTCTGGAAGACGCCGAGCCCGAGGGCGGGCATCTCGACGCCGTTGTTCAGGGTGATGGTCTCCACGTCGCTCAGCGTAGGCACAGACCGTCCCGGGGCCGGAGGACGCTGGGGTTCCGCGCCCTCCCGCGGCCGCGCCCTCCCGCGGCCACGCGGTCCTGCGGACCAGCGGGCGCGTTCGGACGGCGGGCAGCGCGTCGACCGACCGCCCGGCGCACCGCATCCGGGCCGGCAAGCCGGGCGGCGGGGCTGGACGACACCCCCCGAGGCAGCACCATGAGGGCCGTGCCACCCCGCATCGCCCACGCCCGAACCCCCCTGACCGGTCGCGACCCGACGGAGGAGCACCGCGCGTCGACCCCGCTGGAGCTGCTCTACGACCTGACCCTGGTGGTCGCGTTCGGGTTCGCCGCCGACGAGCTCGCCCACTACGTCGCGGAGGGCCACAGCGGCGCGGCGATCGTCGGCTTCGTCCTCTCGGTCTTCGGCGTCAGCTGGGCGTGGCTGAACTACAGCTGGTTGGCGTCCGCGTACGACAACGACGACTGGCAGTTCCGGCTGGCGACGATGACCCAGATGGTCGGCGTCGTCGTCCTCGCACTCGGGATCGAGCCCGCCTTCACGTCGATCGACGAAGGCGACACGTTCAACGGCGACGTCCTGATCGCCGGCTACGTCGTGATGCGCGTCGCGATGCTCTTCCTCTGGTGGCGCGTGTCCCGCGACGACCCGGAGCGCCGGCCCGCGGCGCACCGCTACATGCTCACGCCCGGCACCGCCCAGGTCTTGTGGGTGGTCTTCGCCGTCCTGGACCTGTCGCTGACCGCCGCCCTCGTCGGCTTCGTCCTGATCGTCCTCCTGGAGCTGTCGGGGCCCGCGATCGCCGAGCGCGCCGCACAGACCCCGTGGCACCCGCACCACATCACCGAGCGCTACGGCCTGCTGTTCCTCATCACCCTCGGCGAGGGCATCATCGGCACCGTCGCCGCGATCAACGCGCTGGTCCACAGCGACCACGGCTGGACCGCCAACGCCGCGCTCCTCGCGTTCACCGGCGTCGGCCTGACCTTCGCCTGCTGGTGGGCGTACTTCGCGATCCCGTGGGGCGAGATGCTCGAGCGCCGCCGCGACGGGCTGGCCACCTTCACGTACGGCTACGGCCACCTCGTGATGTTCGGGGCCATCGCGGCGATCGGCGCCGGCCTGCACGTCGCCGCCTACGCGCTGGAGGACGAGGCGCACGTCGGCGACGTCACCGTGGTGGCGTCCGTCGCGATCCCGCTGGCCGTCTTCCTCGGCATGGTCTACGGGCTCTACAGCATCCAGCTGCGGACCCGCGACCCCTTCCACCTGCTGCTCCTGGGGCTCACCGCCGCGACCCTCGTCGCGGCACCGCTGCTCGCGGCCGCCGGCCTCGCGACGGAGTGGTGCCTGCTGGTCCTGCTCCTCGCCCCGGTGATCACGGTCGTCGGCTACGAGACGGTCGGGCACCGGCACACGAACGAGGCGTTCGCGCGGCTCGACGCGCGGGAGGGCGAGGCGCAGCAGGACGGGGCGTAGGCGGGCGGGACGCCGCGGACCGGAGCGGCGACCCCGAGCTTCGCCATCGCCGCGGAGAGGTAGTTGCGGACCGTGACGGGCGCGAGGTGGGACGCCGCCGCGATCGCCGACGCGCTCAGCCCCTCGCGGACCAGGCGCAGGACCTCGACCTCGCGGTCGCTGAGCGGGCAGGCGCCCTCGGTCAGGGCCGTGGCGGCGATCTCGGTCGGGCTGCCACGACGCTGATGACGATCATCCGGGGCGGCGCCATCGTGCACCTCGCCCGCGGCGGCTGGGACGGCGGCGGCGACTTGCTGCCCGCGGCGTCCGCCCTGGTGTTCTGGGTCGCCATCGCGTACGAGGTCGCCAAGCGGACCTTCCGCTGGGAGCCGCGGGTCTGACCCGCGGGGTGGCCCGCCGGCCGCGCGCCGCGCGAGACCGCCGGTCGCGCAACGCAGGAGGGCCCGCTTCGGCGGGCCCTCCTGCGTTGCGCCGGGGACTCAGCTCGAGGGCGGCGTGATCGTGCCGACGATCACCGTCGGGCCGGGGGCCGTCGGGTTCGCCGTCGTCTCGCTCGTGACCCGCACCTTGCTGTAGACCGACGGGTCGACGACCACCGCCTGGCCGGTCCGGACGTCGACGCCCTGGAACGGGAGCTGGGCCCCCTCCACGCCGGGGAGCGCCCCGAGGAAGACCGGGTCCTGCCCGTTGCGGTCGGCCCAGACGAAGTAGTTCCGGGTCGAGCTCGCCGCCGGGAGGCCCTTGATCGTCAGGGCGTCGGCACCTCGTACTTCACGGACACGTCGGTGGGCGAGGCGATCGCCCAGCGCCTGCCGATCGACTTGGCGCTGACCATCGTCGCGATCGTCACC
>NZ_JBFAPC010000239.1:0-5991 GCF_040675535.1 Patulibacter sp. NPDC049589
CCACGCCGGGGCCTCCGCGGCCGGGGACGGCGCGGCGGCGACCGGGTCGGGCTCCGGCGTCGCGGCCACGGGCTCGGGGGCCGGCGGGGCCGGCTCCGGCTCGGGGGCCGCGTCGACGGGCTCGGGCTCCGGGGTCTCCACGACGGGCTCCGGCTCCTCGGCGACGGGCTCCGGGGTCAGGACCTCGGGCTCCGCGTCGGCGTCGTCGCCGGTCTGGGGCGCCGATCCGGACGGGACGTCGGCGTCCGCCGGGGCGTCGTCCGCCGTCGCCACGGGCTCGTTCGGCGCCTGGGGCGCCGAGCCGGTGGTCGCCCGCGGGGCGTCGTCCGCCGCCTCGGGCTCGGCCGGAGCCTCGTCGGGGGCGAGGGTGCCGTCGATCGGCTCCACGCCCTCCGGGGAGACGGCCGCGAACTCGGTCGTCGGGGGCACCGGCTGCTCGGCGGAGGGCACCCAGGCGCCGTCGCCGGCGGGCTTCTCGGTCTTGTCGCTCACTCGGGCGGCTCCTCTCCGAACACACGGCGCCAGATCAGGGCGGCCACGCGCTGCGCGACCAGACTGCTGGCGACACCCAGGCCGGCAACCAGGCCGGACCAGGCCAGTCGCTTGACGAGCTCGTTCTCCATGCGCCGGATCCTACCCGTGGGTACGGCGGGGCACACCTGCGCCGGACGTGCACCGGCCCGTGTGGAGGGGGTCCGGGGCGCACGGCGGCGCGCCCCGGCCGGGGCAGCGGGAGCCGCCGGACCTACCGGCGGTCGGAATCCCGGTCCGCGCTCAGCGCGGGTCGAGCCCGCCGCAGATCGTCTCGACGAGGTGCTCGACGGCGCGGCGGCGGTCGGCGGGCCGCGACGGGGCGGTGTCGAAGATCCACGACGTCAGGACCTGCTCGATCCCGCCGTAGAAGACGATCGCGGCGAACGACGGCGGGATGTCCGCGCGGAGCTCACCGGTGGCCTGCGCCCGCTCGACGATCCGCGCGATGCCGGCGTGGGCGTCCTGGATCGTCGCCCAGTGCTTGCGGCCGAAGGTGTTGGCCTGGCGGGTGACCTCGACGATCACGACCTGCATGACGTCGGGGTGGCGGCCGTAGCTCTCGACGATGAACGTGGCGACCTTCGCGAGCCGCTCCCGCGCGCTCAGCGACTCGTCGGCGGCGGCCTCCTCGATCACCTCGAGCATCAGGGCCCAGCGCTCGAGGAAGACCTCGTCGAGGATCCCGTCCTTGCTCTTGAAGTAGTGGTAGACGAGGCCGTAGGCGATGCCGGCCTCGTCCGCGATGTCCGAGACCCGGCAGTGGTTGAAGCCGCGCTCGGCGAAGACGCGGACGGCGGCGTCGAGGATCGCGCGGCGCTTCTCGGCGCTCGCGGCCGTCGTGCGGGGCGCCATCAGGCCGCCCCTCCCCCGTCGCGGACGGCCCCGTCGGGCGCGGCGACGTCCCAGTGGGCGGCCAGGTCGCCCGGCTCCTCGGCGGCCAGGGCCGCGGCGACGTCCGCCCGGCGCTGGCGCAGGACCGGCAGGCCCTCGCGGACCTCGTCGACCCGCGCGAGGTCGAGGTCCGCGACCACGACGGCCTCGTCGGCGTCCGGGGCCTCCGCCAGGACGGTGCCCCACGGGTCGACGATCATCGAGCGGCCGCCGGAACGGATCCCCTTCGCGTGCTCGCCGTGCTGGTTGGCCGCGAGGACGAAGACGCCGTTCTCGATCGCCCGGGCGCGCAGCAGGATCTCCCAGTGCGCGTGCGTCGTGCGCTCCGTGAACGCCGCCGGGACGGCCAGGATCCGTGCGCCGCGCACGGCGAGGGCGCGGTGGAGCTCCGGGAACCGCAGGTCGTAGCAGACCGTCAGGCCCACGCCGGTGGCCGCGTCGTCCGACAGCGGCGAGACGACGAGGCCGTCGCCGGCGATCTCCCGCTCGGACTCGCGGTAGCGCCGGCCCGCGACGTCGGCGTCGAAGAGGTGGAGCTTGCCGTAGACCGCGAGGCGCCCGTCGGGCGTGGCGTGCAGCGCGGTGTTCTGCTGCCGGCCGTCCGCGCGGGCGATCGCGACGGAGCCCGCGAGCAGGTCGATCCCCAGCTCCCGCGCCGTCTCGCGCGCCCAGGTGACCGCGGGGCCGTCGAGCGACTCCGCCCCGGCGGCGACGTCGGCGTCGCGGCCGAGCACCGACCACTTCTCCGGCAGCAGGACGACCGAGGCTCCGTCGCCGGCGGCCCGGCGGACGAGCCGGTCGGCGGCCGCCAGGTTGGCGGCGACGTCGGGGGTGGCGAGGAGTTGGACGACGGCGGCGCGCACGGGGTACCAGGTTGACTGATCAGTCAATCACCGAGTCTAGTCCCTCGCGGTCGCGCGTGAGGCACAGCGTCCCAGATCCGCGGGAGGGCCGGGACGCGGTGGCGTGCCCGGGCGGGCGGCCCGGCCGCTCGACGACCCGGAGCCACGCCGCGGACCGGCCCCGCGACTCAGCCCGACGGCCGGCGCTCGCGCTCCAGCTCGCGGCGCAGGACGTGGCCGTGGACCGCGCCGACGAGCTCGCGCAGCGGGTCGGTGGCCGAGAGCATGAGCTCGACGGCGCGCTCGGGGGCGACGTCCCGGTCGACCATGCGGTGCAGGAACGTCTGGGTCTCCTCGCGCACGAGCGGCTCGAGCGCCTCGACGTAGCGCAGGGCGTCGTAGACGGTGAACCCGAGCTCGTCGCCGAAGCCCGTGTCGCGGAAGCGCATGAACGCCTGGACGATCCGGACCTCGTCGGGGTCGTACCCGCGCGAGCCGTCGCCGGTCACGCGCAGCTCGGCGAGCTTGTCCAGCGCGGACTCGGGCACGGCCGTGGAGGCGATCAGGTCGGCACGGGACGTCGTCGCGTCGCCCGCCTGCTGCGACAGCGCCCGCTCGATGATCTCGTCACGCCGGCCCACGAGCTCTCGGGCGCGGTCCGGCCCGTCGGCGAGGACCTCGCGGATCGCCCGCAGCGGCATGAACCGCTCCTCCTGCAGGCGCCGCACGAGCCGGATCCGCTCGACGAACGCCGGCGGGTAGTAGGCCATGTTGCGCGACGTGCGGACGATCGCGACGCCCTGCTCGGCATCCATCTCGCTCTCCAGCAGGCCTTCGCGGAGGTAGTGCTTGACGGTCGCCGGGCTCACCCCGGCCTGCTCGGCGAGGTCGCCCATCCGCAGCAGGCCCGTGGTGTCGGGCGCCTCCGTGCTCATCCGGGAAGCTTCCCAGCCACGCCCGACGCGAACAGTGACGCGATCCGCTCGTCGTCGAGGCCGGCCTCGCGGAGCAGCTCCTCGGTGTGCTCGCCGAGGCCCGGGGCCGGGAGGCGGTGCACGTCGCCGGGCGTCGCCGAGAGCTTGATCGGCAGGCCGAGCGCCCGCACCGGCTCCGTCGCCCCGGGCTGGTCGAGGGTCACGACCATCTCGCGCTCGCGGACCAGGTCGGACTCGAGCGCCTCCTCGAGCTCCCAGACCGGTTCCAGGCACGCGTCGTGCTGCTCGCCGAACGCCGCCCACTCCGCGCGGGTGCGGGAGCGGGCGATCTCCTCGACCTGGGCGTGGGCGTCGGAGCCAGGCGGGTCGAACTGGTTGGGGATCAGGTCCTCCCGGCCGACGCCGGAGCAGAACGCCTTCCAGAACTTCGGCTCCAGCGCCCCGATCGTGATCCACCCGTCGGCGCACGCGTAGGTGCGGTAGCAGAGGTGCTCGCCGGTGAGCAGCGTGTGACCGCGGCGGGGCTTCGCGCCCCGGAGCGCCGCGGCCGCGTCCATCGCGGTCCACGAGAGGGCGCCGTCGGTCATCGAGACGTCGACCGCCTGGCCCTCCCCCGTGCGCTCGGCGTGCCGGAGCGCCGTCAGGATCCCGATGACCGCCATCTGGGCGCCGCCGCCGACGTCGGCGACCTGCACGCCGCCCAGGACGGGGGCCCCGTCGCGCTCGCCGTTGAGCGCCAGCACACCGCCGAGCGCCAGGTAGTTCATGTCGTGGCCGGGGCGCTGGGTGAGCGGCCCGGTCTGCCCGAAGCCGCTGATGCTGCAGAGGACGACCTGGGGGTTCTGCTCGTGCAGCACGGCGAGCCCGAGCCCGAGCCGGTCCATCACGCCGGGACGGAACGACTCGAGGACGACGTCGGCGTCCCGGACGAGCGCCAGCAGCGCGTCGCGGCCCTCGGGCGCCTTCAAGTCCAGGCGGATCGAGCGCTTGTTGCGGTTCAGCGCGATGAACGGCACGGACTTCGCCGAGTCCTCGACCCCGTCGGCGTAGGGCGGGACGGCCCGCGCGTAGTCGCCGGCCCCGGTGTCCTCGACCTTGACGACGTCGGCGCCGTAGTCGGCGAGCAGGAGGCTGGCGAACGGCCCGGGGAGCAGGCGGGAGAGGTCGAGGACGCGGACGCCCTCGAGCGGGAGCGAGGTCATGTGGGTGTCGAGGGTACTACCTCTCGCCGGTGAGAGGTTATACGTCTTACTTGCTTTGGGGAGGCGGATGAGCGGGAGCGACGCGGCGGCGGGGCGAGGGGGGCTGCGGGCGGGACCACAGGTCGAGGGACCGGGCAGGGGCGAGGACCGGCCGCGCGGCGGAGCAGGCGGGCGTGCGGCGGAGCAGGCGGGCGTGCGGCGGAGCAGGCGGGCGTGCGGCGACGGGCCGGTCCCACCGCGCGGGCCCTCCGACGTGCTGCCGACCGGGAAACCTTCCTGGGAGGTACCCAATCCGGTGCCGGTGGCCGACCGGGTTCGCCGGCCGACCGCGGGACGCACGCCGACCGGGAAACCTTCCTGGGAGGTACCCAATCCGGTGCCGGTGGCCGACCGCGCTGATCATCGCCACCCGGACCTCCCGGAGAGACGCCGGACCGGATGACGGTCCCGGCCGCCGACCGCTACGACCGCCGACTGCCGCATTCGCGGCCCACCACGATCCGCCCCCCGGATCGACGTCGCGACTACCACCGATACGGGGCCACGGGCACGGCGACGCCCGACGGCGCCGACACACGCCCCGCCGAGGGAGCGCGACCCACTCTTGGTTTCCGTAACCCGCCATAACCGGCAGACCTGTGGGTCCAGCCGATGTGGAGGTGTCGGCGGGTTACACCCACACCACGGCGGCTCGCCACCGTCGAGCCATCCGACGGTGTCGATCGGGTGTTATGGATCCTCGTCGGCGCCGATGACGCTCCCCGGACGGCCCTCGGGGCCCTCCGGGACGCTCGAACGGGGTCATCGAAGTGGCCGGGCGCCCGCTGCACGGGCCCGCGCGGCGAACGCCGACAGCCCCTCCGCCCGGGTGTGCGCCGCCCGCCGGCAACGCACGACGACCGGGCCGCGGGAGCCGGCCCCCGGTCGACCAGGACGGTGCGCGCGCCCACGTCCGCCTCTCGGGCCCGGCCGCATCGCGGGGGCCGGGGTGGCCCCGGATCGCTCGGGGCGCCGCGCACGTGGGTCCGCTTCTCCGGCGCTCCGGACCGCTCCCTCGAGCCGCCCTGCCCGAGCGCTGCGTCCGACGCCCAACGGCGCCTCGGGAACGCCCCTGCGCTCCCGCCGACGGCGGCGCCGACGGACCCCTCTCCGGCGCCGACCGGACCCCTCCGACGGCGCCGACCGGAGCGCCCCCGACCCGCCCCGGGGGAGCTCCGCGGCACTCGTTCCCGGCCCCCGGGGACGCCCCGGACCCCTCCTCCGACGCCCTCGGGCCCCACCGGGCCGTCGCGAACCGGGGGAGGACCACGTGGGCCGCGAGGACCGGCGCGCGGACGGCCGCGGGGTCCGCCGCGAGGGGCTGCGACCGGTGCGGCGCGAGGTGTGCTGCTAGGTGTGCTGCGCGGTGTGGGGCTCGCGGTGGCGTGCGGCGTGTGGTCAGCGACGGTGGTCGGCGATGTGCACGCCACCCCGGCCGGACGGTGGCGGTGGGCGGCGGTGGGTGCGGGACGCGGTGTGGGGTGCGGCAATCTTGATCGTCGCGTTGCGCGACGCCTTCTGCATCGAGGAGATCGAGCGGTACCAGCG
>NZ_JBFAPC010000240.1:0-5831 GCF_040675535.1 Patulibacter sp. NPDC049589
CCCGAGGTCGTAGGACGGGAGCTCGGCCCGCAGCTCGCGCTCGGCGCGCACGTAGAGCGCGTTGACCCGCCGGCGTGGCCGGCGGCGCGAAGTCGCACCCCGACACGAGCGCCCCGAAGTGGACGATGCCCGGGTCCACCGACGGCCCGGTCGAGCCCGTGACGCTCGAGGAGCTGCGCGGGATCGACCTCTTCGACGACCTCGACGACGAGGCGCTGGGGACGTGGGTCGCGGTCACGAAGGTCCGCGAGGTCCCGAAGGGCGAGCGCCTGGCGGAGCCGAACGGCGTGCCGATCGGCGTCCAGCTGCTGCTGCGCGGGTCCGCCCAGGGGTTCCGCGTCGAGGGCGACCGGACCGAGCCCACGGGCCGCCAGCGCGCCCCGACCTGGATGGGCGCGATCGCCGTCCTCTCCGACGCCCCCGTCGGCGTCCGGCTGGTCACCGAGGAGCCCAGCCGGGTCGCGATGATCCACGGCGAGAAGTTCCGCAAGCTCGCCTTCCTGCACCCCTCCGTCCACCGCCGCGTGATGCAGCAGGTGGCGCCGGTGATGAGTCGCGTGACGGCGATGGAGCAGGACCGCGAGCGGCTCGCGTCGCTGGGCACGATGGCCGCGGGACTCGCCCACGAGCTGAACAACCCGGCCGCCGCCGCGCAGAGCACCGCCGCCCAGCTGGCCGACGTGCTCGACGTCATCACGGGCGCGTTCGGGGCGTTCGTCGAGGCCGGGGTCGAGCGCGAGCAGGCCGCCGAGCTGGTGGCGCTGCAGCGCGAGGTCGCCGCCGCGGCCGAGGGGCGCACGGCGCTCGACGGGCTCGACGCCGCCGACGCCGAGGACGCCCTGCAGGACGTGCTGGAGGACCTCGAGGTGCCCGAGCCGTGGGTGCTCGCCGAGGAGCTGGCGTCCGCCGGCGTCGACGCGGAGTGGGTCGGCAGGGTCTCCACGCTGGCCGGTCCGGCCACCGGCGCGGCGCTGAAGTGGGTCGCCGCGTCGCTGGCCGCCCGCGGCCTCGTCGCCGAGCTGCAGGAGTCCACGCGGCGGATGTCGTCGCTCGTCGGCTCGGTGAAGTCCTACGCGTACCTCGACCGCGGCGACCTCGTCGAGGTCGACCTGCACGAGGGCCTCGAGACGACGCTCGCCGTCCTCGGCCACAAGCTCAAGGGCAAGGGCATCGCGGTCGTCCGCGAGTACGACCGCTCCCTGCCGAAGCTCACGATCCACGGATCGGAGATGAACCAGGTCTGGACGAACCTGATCCACAACGCGATCCAGGCGCTGGTCGAGCAGCACGCGGCGGAGCGGGCGGCCGGGGGCACGACCGGTGGCCTGAAGGCCGCGTTCAGCGCCGCGGCCGAGACCGCGAAGGCCGGCGGCATCATCGGCACGATCACAATCCGCACCCGGCGCGAGGAGACCTGCGCCGTGGTCGAGATCTCCGACGACGGCCCGGGCATCCCGCCCGAGGTCCGCGACCGCATCTTCGACGCGTTCTTCACCACCAAGGAGGTCGGCGAGGGCACGGGCCTGGGCCTCGCCACCGTCCGCCGCATCGTGGTCGACCGTCACGGCGGCTCCCTGGTCGTCGACTCGTCGGTGGACGCGCCGACGGGGACGACGTTCACCGTGCGGCTCGGGATCCCGGAGGGGATGTAGGGCACCCCTGGTCGCCGCCCGGTGGCCGTGGGATCCTCGACGTCCACCGCGCGGCGGCCGTCACGCCGCGCGATCCGCCTCGCCCGGAGCCCCCATGCCCGCCTGCACCCACCTGGACCACGTCAAGATCACCACGCTGCCCGAGGAGGTCGCGGGCTGCGAGGACTGCCTCGCCGTCGGCGGCGTGTGGCTGCACCTGCGGATCTGCCTGGAGTGCGGCCACGTCGGCTGTTGCGACGACTCGCCGGGTCAGCACGCCACGAAGCACGCCGGCGCGACCGAGCACCCGATCATCCGCTCGATCGAGCCGGGCGAGGACTGGTCCTGGTGCTTCGTCGACCAGGCCGCGTTCGTGATCCCCGCCGTCACGGGCGAGCCGCGGATCCCACCGTCGCCGATGCTCGGCTGAGGAACGCCCGGCGTCCCGGCGCGTCCGTCCGGCGCCCGCTCCCCGGCCGGGTCCGACGGCCGCGAGCCGGTCCGCCCGCCCTACCCCTTCGCCGTCCCGTCCTTGCTCCGCGCGTGGTGCCTGCGCGCCTTCGCGCGATTGCCGCACGTGGCCATCGAGCACCACTGGCGGCGGCCGGAGCGCGAGGTGTCGTGGAACCAGAGCACGCAGTCGTGGCCGTCGCACGCGCGCAGGCGGTGCCGGTCGGTGCGGAGCAGCTGCAGCAGGGCGCTGGCCGCCTCCCACGCGAGCCGGTCCGCCTCGTCGCGGACCTCCACGACGCTCGCGGGGCCTGCGTCGCCGAGCTCCTCCCGCCGCCGGCCGCGGTCCAGGACCGCGTTCAGTCGTCGCCGCGCCGCGTCGTCGCCGGCGTCCTCGAGCACGCCCCGGACGGCGGCCCGCGCCTCGTGCAGCGCCGCCAGGCCGGCCGGGCTCGCCGGGAGCTCCGGCCGGCCGACGGCCTCCAACCATGTCCGCAGTCCGTCGACGTCGGCGAGCAGGTCGACGCGTCGACCCGACGCGATCAGCTCCGTGTTCAGGAGGTCGATCGGGAGCGGCTCGTCGGGGAGGGGGCGGGGGTCCGGCACGTCCTCCGAGGGTACGCCATGCCGCGCTTCCGACATAACCGCTAAAACGTATTTGACAGGTTAGATTCGTCGTTCTAGGGTTGACCGCATGAGCACCATCGCCCCGGGCCACGTCGGCCTGAACGTCACGGACCTCGAGCGGGCCCGCGACTTCTACGAGGCCGTCTTCGGCTTCGAGCGTCTGCAGGAGTCGCTGGTCGACGACCGCCGCTTCGTCTTCCTGGGCGAGGGCCGCCGGGTCGTCCTCACCCTCTGGCAGCAGAGCGACGGGCGCTTCCCGACCGACCGGCCCGGGCTGCACCACCTCGCGTTCGAGGTTGCGGACGTCGCGGCCGTGCACGCCGCGGAGAAGCGCGTGCGGGCGACGGGCGCGACGCTGCTGCACGACGGCGTCGTCCCGCACGGCGAGGGCGCGAGCTCCGGCGGGATCTTCTTCGAGGACCCCGACGGCGTCCGGCTGGAGATCTACGCGCCGACCGGCGCGGGCGACGAGCGTCCGGCGCCGGACGCGACCGCCCCCACCTGCGGCTTCTTCTGAGCATGTCGTTCGTGCCCCACGCCGGCGAGCGCGCCGTCCGGGAGCGGTCGGGCGAGGCCGACATCGCGGCCCGGGTCTCGCGCATGATCACGCGGGAGATCCCGGCACCCGCGGCAGCCTTCCTCGCCGAGCGGCCCATGCTGGTGGTCGCGGCCCGCGACGACGACGGGGCGGTGTGGTGCAGCCTGCTGACGGGACACCCGGGGTTCGCCCAGGCCACCGATCCGCGGACGGTGGTGATCGCGGCGGCGCCGGCCGCGGGGGATCCGCTGGCGACGCTCCTCGGCCGGGCCGGCACGCCCGTCGGCCTGTTGGCGATCGAGCCCGAGACGCGCCGGCGGATGCGGGTCAACGGCCACGCCCGGCCCGGCGCCGGCGGGGGACTCGTGGTCGACACCGACGAGGTCTACTCGAACTGCCCGAAGTACATCTCGCGGCGCGCGGTGGTGGGCGTCGAGCGTGGCCGGGGCGGCGCGGTCCCGGCCGTCACGGGCGACGTGCTGACGGCCGGCGACCGGGCGCTGATCGCGGCGGCGGACGCGTTCTTCGTCGCCTCGGCGCACGCGGACACGGGGGCGGACGCGTCGCACCGCGGCGGCCGGCCGGGCTTCGTGACGGTCCACGACGACCGGTCCCTGAGCTTCCCGGACTACACCGGCAACTCGCTCTTCATGACCCTCGGCAACATCGCGTCGGACCCGCACGTCGGGCTGCTGTTCCCCGACTGGGACGCCGGCGACCTGCTGCTCCTCACCGGGACGGCGGAGATCGACTGGTCGCCGGAGCGCGCGGCGGCGCACCCCGGCGCGCACCGCATGGTCGACGTCCGCGTCGACCGGACCGTCCGGCTGCCGGGCGCGAGCCCGCTGCGCTGGGGGCCGGCGGAGCTCTCGCGCTTCGATCCCTGAGCGGACGATCGCGGGCCCGGCGCGCCGGTGGACACCGGACGCCGACGGCCCCGACGGTCTCCGGTCCCGGGGTCAGGCGGTCGGGGGCCGAGCGAGCCCGGAGATCAGGCGGGCGGACCTCGCCGGCCGGCGCATCCGCCGTGGCCCCGCCCTACGGCACGAGCGCCCGCGCCACGACCGCGCGCAGCGTCGCGCGCCGGCGCTCGTGGTCGGCGGCGGGGTCGTCGGGCGCGGCGGTGAACGTCGCGCTGATCGGCGACCACGTGCCGGCCATCGCAATGATCAGCGCGTAGACCTCGTCGGGGCGGACGTCGTCGACGATCCGGCCCGCGGCCTGGGCCGCCGCGATCGCCTCGTGCTTCGGGTCCGCCAGGCCGGGGTGGGCCGCCAGCAGCTCCCCGACCGGCACGCGCTCCAGGCGGCACCAGGCCGCGAGACGCACGAGCTCCGGGTCGGTCAGGTACGAGTCGTAGAGCGCGACGGCGTAGCCCGGCAGGTCGTCGGGCGTGAACGGGACCGCGTCGACGATCCGGTGCAGGTGCCGCCGGAAGACCGCGTCGAACAGGCCCTCCTTCGAGCCGAACCACCCGTACATCTGGCCCTTGTTGACGCCGGACGTCGCCGCGACGCGGTCGACCCGGGCCCCGGCGATCCCGTGGGCCGCGAACTCCGCCGTCGCCGCCTCGAGCAGCCGCTCCTTGCTCCGCTCTCCGTCCCTCACGGCCCGAACCGTAACGACGAACTAGATAGTTTGTTACGGTCGTCGCGATGCGGTCGTCGCGGCCTGGGTCGGACCGCTGCACGTCCTCGTCCACAACGCCGGCGTGATGGACACGCCGAAGGGCGTCACGAAGGACGGCTGGGAGACGCAGTTCGGGACCAACCACCTGGGCCACTTCGCGCTGGCCGTCGGCCTGCACGGCGCCCCGACCGCCGCGGGCGACGCGCGCGTCGTGTCGGTGTCGTCCAGCGGCCACGCGAGCTCCCCGATCGTGTTCGACGACCTGTTCTTCGAGCGCCGCGAGTACACGCCGGGCCTCGGCTTCGGCCAGGCGAAGACCGCCAACAGCCTGTTCGGGCGCGGGCCTGACGGGCGCGGCGCGCTGGGCCGCCGCCCGGGCGGGGCGAAGCCCCTGGCCGTGGGTGAGGGTGGGGGTGCGGTCGATCGTCGGCCGTGGGGTGTCCGGGATCGTCCGCGGGTGGGGTCGGGGGCGTTGCGTGGGTGGGGGTGCGGTCGATCGTCGGCCGTGGGGTGTCCGGGATCGTCCGCGGGTGGGGTCGCGTGCGTCTTCGTGACGGGTCGGTCCCGACGGTGTGCCGGTCCGCCGTCGGGGACCGGCTCGGGACGCCACCCGGCTACGTTCCAGGGGTGCACGACGCGCTCCTCAGGCTGGCCGCCGTCCTCGCCGACCCCGGCGCCTCGGGCGCCCGCGCGTCGCTCGATGCGGTGCGGGCGGGATGGAAGGCGCTGGCGGCCGACGAGCGCAAGGCGCTGACCCCGCTGGCCAAGCTGGTTGCCGATCGCGTCGCGGCGGCCGAGGCGGAGGCCCGTCCTTCGCTGTTCGACCTGGCGCCTGCGGACGCCGCGCCCAAAGCGCCGGAGCCCGCGCGGGCGGGTCCCGTGTCCGCACGGAAGGCATCTTGTACCGTCAGTCGGATGATTCCCCTACGTTGGGACGACCGCCCGGTCGGGTTGCG
>NZ_JBFAPC010000241.1:0-5713 GCF_040675535.1 Patulibacter sp. NPDC049589
GCCGCCCGGGCAGTGCTCCTCGTGGACCTGCTGGGCGAGCGCCCCGACGACGCCGCGCTGGCGGCGGCGGCCGTGGGCGCCGGCCTGGCCCCGGGCACCCGCCGGCTGGTCGTCGTCCTCGCCGGGGACGACGGCGACGCGATCGACGCCGGGGCCGTCGCCCCGGTCGGATGGGGCGCCGTGGCGGTGCCGCTGGCCTCGGGCCCGGTGCTGGTCGTCGACGTGCCGGAGGACGTGGCGACGCGCGACGCCGGGCGGATCGTCCGGGACCGCCTGGTCGCCTGCGCGGGGCCGGCGTCGTGCGGCGGCGCGATCTCGCCGCCGTACGCCGGCTTCGCCGGCCTGCGCCGCGGCCTGCGCGAGGCGCGTGCCGCCGCGAGGATGGCCCGCACGGAGCCGATCGTCGTCCAGGACCTCGGTCCCGCGCGCCTGCTCGTGACCGCCCCCGAGGACGCGCCGGCGCTGGGGGAGGAGCTGCTCGGCCCGCTGCTGCACCCGGAGCCCGGGATCCGCGACCTGCTGACGACGCTGGAGACCTTCCTGGCCTCGGGCGCCAGCGTCACGGTGACGGCCGCGGAGCTCGGCCTGCACGCCAACTCGATCCGCCACCGCTTCGGTCGGATCCGGGCGGCCACGGGCCTGGACGTGATCGCCCGCCTCGACGACCAGCTGCTGGCCCAGGCCGGGCTGGCGGCGCTGCGGCTGGGCGGGCCCGCGGCGGACGGCGGACCGGCAGGCGTCTGACGCGCTTCGCACGCCGGCCGAGCGCCTGCCGGCGGCCGGCCACCCGGGTCCCGGCCGGCCCGGGGGTGGCGGGCCGGCCGGCGAGCGGAGCCTGGGGTCAGTCGGCCCGGGTCCAGGCGGCCTCTGCCTTGTGGATGCCGTTGATGAAGTTGTTGACCTGGAACTCGGGCTCCGCGGTCAGGTGGAGGTCCGGCATCCGGGTGTAGACCTCACGCAGCGTCGCCTTGATCATCTGGCGGCCGAGGGCGGCGCCGATGCAGAAGTGCGGGCCGCCGGCGCCGAAGCCGAGGTGCTTGTTCGGGGTGCGGAGGATGTCGAAGCGGCGGGGGTCGTCGAACTGGTCCTCGTCGTAGTTGCCGGAGCAGTACCAGAGGACGAGCTTGTCTCCGGCCTTGATCTCCTGGCCGCCGACCGTGGTGTCGTTGACGGCGGTGCGGCGGAAGTGCTGGACGGGGCTGACGTAGCGGAGGATCTCCTCGACGGCGCCGTCGAGACGGCCGTCGAGGTCCTCGCGCAGCAGGGCCAGCTGGTCGGGGTGCTCGGAGAAGAGCCGGAATGCGTGGCCGATCGAGTGGCGGGTCGTGTCGTTGGCGGCGGAGCCCAGCAGCGAGAAGAACGCGGCGATCTCCCAGTCGTCCAGGACGCGGTCCTCGAACGTGGCGTTGACGACCCAGGAGACGAGGTTGTCGGCCGGGTTGTCGCGGAAGTGGTCGGCGCGGGCCATCGCGACCTCCTGGATCCGCTCGGCCTCCTCCGCGAACGTCGTCAGGGCGTCGCGGCCGAGCGCGCAGTTGGGGTCGTCCCACGCGAGCATCCGCTCGGCGGCCTCCATGATCGTGTGCATGTCGTCGGAGCCGGGCTCGACGCCGAAGAAGAACGCGAAGATCCGGCCCGGCAGCTGCTTGGCGTAGAGGTCGACGATGTCGCCCTCGCCGAGGTCGATGATCTCGTCCACCAGCTCCTTGGCGACCGAGTCGATCCACGCGTCGATCTTGCGGACGTTCCGCGGCGTGAAGGCCTGCGACACGATGCCGCGCACCTGACGGTGCTCGGGGCCGTCCATCGCCAGGAACGATGTCGTGGCCAGGATGACGACCTCGGGCATGTCCTCCATCAGGACGCCCTCGCCGCTGACGAACGTCTCGGCGTCGCGCGAGACGCGTCGGCAGTCCTCCCACTTGGTGATCGCCCAGAACCCGGGGGTGTCGTCGTCGGGGGGCAGCAGGGAGCTCTCGTACGCGCGGTGGTACGACACGGGGTGCTCGGCGCGCAGCCGGGCGAACGCCTCCTCCCGGACCTCGAACGGCTGCTCCCAGAACGCGCGGGCCCCGAGGTCGAGGTCGGGGCCCCAGGTCGGGCGCGCGGTGTCGGTCGGCGTGCTCATCGTGGCCAGCCTCCCTCGCGCGCGGGCGCCCGGGGAGGACCCAGGGGGAGAGATCCGCGTCCCGTTGGGGGGATACCAGGGACGGCCCGCGGGTACAGCGTCCGCCCGGGTGGCGCCGTGCCGCTCGCGGGTCCCGCGCCGGCCACCCCTCCGCGCGGCGGGGAGGTGCGAGTCGCAGTCCCCCGGGGCCCCAGGGCCGCTCTATCCTCGGCCCGTGGCCGCGGGACGCGGCCCGAGGACCGGAGGAGCACCGTGACGCAGGAGCAGTCGTCCGTCGACGAGAACGAGGCCGCGGACTGGGGGACGTCGGACGAGCTGACCGCGTTCGAAACCATGATGTGGCGCGCCGACGCCGACCCGGCCCTGCGCTCGGCCGGGCTGATCGTCGAGGTGCTCGACCACGCCCCGGACTGGGACCGCCTCGTCACCGGGCACCGCTGGGTCGTCCGCCGGGTCCGGCGGATGCGCCAACGCGTCCTCGAGGACCGCTCCCGGATCGGCCAGCCCGCCTGGGTCGACGCCGAGGTCGACCTGAACGCGCACCTGCGGCGCGTCACGCTGCCGCCGGGCTCGACGTTCGACGACGCGATGGTCGTCGCCGCCGAGGTCCACATGGAGGGCTTCGAGCGCGACCGGCCGCAGTGGAAGGGCGTCCTCGTCGACGGCCTGGCCGACGGGCGGGCGCTGTACCTCTTCAAGCTCCACCACGCGATGTCCGACGGCACCGCGCTGATCCAGCTGCTGCACCTGATCCACAGCACCACGGCCGAGCCGACGGTCTCCGCGTCCGACCAGGCCGACCCGTCGCGGGCGGCGGTCGCGTCGGCCCAGGCGCTCGTCGTCCGCAACGCCGCGCGGCAGGTCGGCCGGGCCCCGGGGCTCGTCGCCCGCGGCGGCCGGATCGCCGGCGGCGTGCTCCGCCGGCCGCGCCGCAGCGCGCTGTCGACCGTCCGCTACGTCCAGTCGCTCGGCCGGATGGCCGGCGCGTCGCCGGGGACGCCGTCGCCGGCGCTCAGCGAGCGCGGGCTCGGCCGCGACGTGTTCGCGATCGACGTCGCGATGGCCGACCTGCGCGCGGCCGGCAAGGCGCTGGGCGGCTCGCTCAACGACGCGTACCTCGCCGCGCTCGGCGCGGGCCTGCGCCGGTACCACGAGGCGCTGGGGGTCGAGGTCGACGAGATCCCGCTGGGCATGCCGATCAGCCTGCGCAAGGCCGGTGACGAGGGCGGGGGCAACCGCTTCGCCGCGGCCCGCGTCGCGCTCCCCGTCGCGGAGCGCGACGCGACCGCCCGCGTGGCCCGGGTCCGCGCCCAGGTGCTCGCCGCGCGCGACGAGCCCGCCCTGGACCTCGCCGGCGCGGCGGCGCCGCTGCTCAGCCGCCTGCCGACCGGCGTGCTGACGCGGACGACGTCGACGATGACCAGCGCGCTCGACGTCCAGGCGTCGAACTTCCGCGGGCTCACCCGGGCCGCCTACGTGGCGGGAGCGGAGGTGCTCGAGGTCTACGTGATGGGCCCCGTCCCCGGCTGCGCGATCATGGCGACGCTGATCTCCAACCGGGACCGCTGCAGCATCGGCGTCGCGGTCGACACCGCCGCCGTCACGGACGTCCCGCTGCTGCGGCGGAGCATCGGCGAGGGCCTCGCCGAGGTCGTCGCGGCGGGCGCCGCGGGCTGACCCGACGGTCGTCGGGGGACGCGGCCCGCAGGACCTGGCCGACGCCGCCCACGACGCCCCGGACCGCGCGGCCGAGGTGGGGCAGGTCCGCAACGTCCTGCTCACGATCATCCGGCGGCGGCACGGGGTCGCGAACGTCCTGCGGACCGACGAGGCCACCGCGATGCCCGTCGCGCGCTGGCCGCTCCCGGCCCGCGGCCTCCGGTCCGGCGCGTCGACCGGCGCCGCGCCGGTCCCGGCGCGCCACCCGCCGTCGGCCCGGCGCGCCGCTCAGGCGTAGTCGTAGATGCCGTGGCCGGTCTTGCGCCCCAGGCGCCCCGCCGCGACGAGCCGCTGGAGCAGGGCGGGCGGCGCGAACAGCTGCTCGCGCTGCTCGGTGTAGAGCGTCTCCGCCACCCCGAGCACCGTGTCGAGGCCGATCAGGTCCGACAGGCGCAGCGGGCCCATGGGGTGGGCGCAGCCCTTGACCATCCCGTCGTCGATGTCCTTGGCGGTCGCGAGGCCCTGCTCGAGCATCCGCACGGCGGACAGCAGGTAGGGGATCAGGAGGGCGTTGACGGTGAAGCCCGCGCGGTCCGGCGCGTGGATCGGGTCCTTGTGGAGGACGTCGACGACGAACGCCTCCGCGCGGTCCGTCACCGACTGCGCCGTCAGGAGCGACGGGATGATCTCCACGAGCGACAGCACCGGCACGGGGTTGAAGAAGTGCAGCCCGAGCACGTTGGTCGAGCGGTCGCCGACGGCCGCGCCGAGCTCGACGATCGGGATCGACGAGGTGTTGGACGCGAGGATCGCGTCGGGGTCCTCGACGATGCCGGCGAGCGCACGGACGACGTCGATCTTGGCGTCCTTCTGCTCGACGACGGCCTCGACGACGAGCTGGCGGTCCGCGAGGTCGCCCATCGTGCCGCTCGCCCGCACGCGCGCGAGCGTGTCGTCGGCGTCCTCCCGGGAGAGCTTGCCGCGGTCGACGCCGCGTCCGAGCGAGGTCGAGATCCGCTGCAGGGCGGCGTCAGCACGCTCCTGGGAGACCTCGACGATCGTGACGTCGCACCCGGCGCGGGCGGAGACCTCGGCGATCCCGGCGCCCATCTGGCCGCCGCCCACGACCCCGACGCGGGAGATCCGCTCCGCGGCGCTCATCGGGCCGGCCACGCGCGATCGGGGGTGGCGCGCAGCGGGGCCACGCGGCGGGGGTCGTGGGAACGTCGGCGAGGGGCCATGGCCGCACGCTAGTCCCGCCGTGGGCCCCCGCGATACCCCCGACCCGGGGGGCGTTCACGGCGACGCCGGCACCCCGGTGGTGCGTGGTGTGGCGCCGTCACCCGCGGGCCCGGCGTCCAGGTGATCTGGACGCACGGCGCGAGAGATCGCAAGTCGCGGTCACAGATCGGGCCGTTCGTGCGAACACGTTTCGATGACCGCGGCAGGAACGGGGACCGAAGAGATGTCCGGACGGATGGCGAGGCGGGGCGCGTGCCCCGGGACAGGGGCGGTCGACCGGCGGTCGACGCCGGACGCGCTGCGCGACGAGGCGAGCTCGGTGCACCACCGGCTGCGCGCCGTGTCCGGCGCCGCGCTCGGGGGCGGGGACGTCTCGATCGTCGAGCTCGACGCCATCACGAGCCGCCTCGTGGACCTGCAGTGGCGGATCGGGCGCGCCGTCCCGGAGCGCCACGGAGCGACCGCGCTGCAGGAGCTGCTCGAGGCCCGCGGGCACCTCCGCGCCTCGTCGCGGGCGGTGGCGGAGCTCGTCGCCCACGTCGCGCCCGCCTGAGCCCGACCCCCGCGGCGGCGGGCGCCCCGGTCCGGTCCCCCACGGGCCGGGACGCGCGCCGCTCCGGGCCGGGGTGGGCCCACCCCGGCCCGGGGGCCAAGGCCGCCGGCCAGCTCCCCGCGCCGGGGAGG
>NZ_JBFAPC010000242.1:0-5681 GCF_040675535.1 Patulibacter sp. NPDC049589
GCCGACACGCTGCTGCCCTGGTCGCGGGTCACGACGGTGGCCGCCGACGTGTCGCCGGCGACCTTGGAAGCGGTGGCGACGCGCAGCGGCCGCTCACGCTTCCCGGTGGTCCAGCGCGACACCCGCCGGGTGCTGGGCTTCGTGCACGTCAAAGACATTCTTGGGTACGCGTCGACGCAGCGCCGGCTGCCGATCCCGGCGGAGGTGATCCGCCCGCTGGCCGTGGTGGCACCGGACCGCAGCCTCGCCGATCTGCTGCTCAGCATGCGCCGGGACCGGCTGCACATCGTGCTGGTCAGCGACGGGCGGCGGCCGCTCGGAGTGATCACATTGGACGATGTACTGCACGCGGTTGTCGGGGAACCCGCCGGGGCAGCGCATCCGGTGACGCGGAGTCGCTGACGCATTTCCGTCAAAAGCCAGCGGAGTTTCGATTTTGCGGTTTCGCGGCAATGCGGACAATAGCCCCATGCTTCCCTCACGGCGGCGCGCTGTTTCGCTTGGCGCCCTGTCAGCGACCCTCGCTCTGACCAGTGCCCTTCTGCTCGCCCACCACGCACACGCCGCGGACGCCGTCCGTACCCCGCCGGTTGGTGGCGTGCTGCCCGACTCCGGCCAGACGCCCGCTCCCGTCCCGCCCGGGCGGATCCGGGTGGCGAACGGTCCGGTGACCGTCCGTTACACCTTCGACCACGGCGTCGGCCGCCCGATCGTCGACCTGGCCGGACGGCACTACCTGCGGCCGGTCGGGCAGAACGGTGGACTGCTCAGGCTCGTACCCCAGCGGGGTGGCCTGGCCGTCGCCTACCCGGACCGATGCGCTCTGCCGCGGGAGCGGGATTGCCCGCGGGCAATCCTGGAAGGCGTCCGCGACGACGACCTCAACCCCGGCCGGCTGCCGCTGCGCTACGGCGCCTCGGTCCTGATGACCCACGCCGACCTGGCCGACGGGGCGAACGTGCTCCAAAAGGGATACTCGGTCGGTGGGGTGAGCCAGTTCAAGCTGCAGGTCGACCACCGGCAGGGCCACCCGAGCTGCGTGATCGCCGGCCAGCGGGCCCGGATCTATCGCGCCGAGCCGCTGATCGACGTGGCCGACGGCACCTGGCACGACCTGGAGTGCCGCCGCACCCCGACCCGCCTCACCATGATCGTCGACGGCGCACCGCGCGCCTGGGTGCCGGTCCCCGCGATGCTCTCGATCGCGAACGCCGAGCCGCTGCGGGTTGGCGGCAAGGGCCCGGGCCGAGGCAACGACCAGTTCGCCGGCGCGATCGACGACGTCTTCGTCACCATCGGCGACCCACCGCCGGCTCCCAGCCGTCCCGCACCCTGACACCTATCGGCTTTCCACGGCGCCCGGACCCAGTGCGTCGATCATCTGGCGCAGAGCTGGGACCGCCCCCAGCAGGAGCGCGACGAGAAGGACCGCAATGCCGGTACCGGCCCCCGAACACAGCGAGCATTCGCACGTGTTTTAGGCGGGCGAGCAAGCGCAGGCTGGGGCGTCAGCCCCATGACCAACCCGGCACCCTTCCCACCCACCGCACGCACCGTAACGCGGGGTCTGGGGGCTCGGCCCCCAGGAGAAAAGGCGAGGTCCCCAAGTCCGCGCTTTCTGCGGACAAGGGGACCCCGGGAACGAGCGGGTGACGGGAATCGAACCCGCACTGTCAGCTTGGGAAGCTGATGTTCTGCCATTGAACTACACCCGCAAGCGGCCCCACTGTACCTGATTATCCGGCTCTGTGTCGGGACCGCCCCGCACTCGTCAGCTGGCGACGGCGAGGGTGCGCCGTAAGTTGCGGGGAGCCCGCCACGTTTGGGCGAATGCCGGGGTGAACGGGGTCGCGGCCAGCGGGAGGGCGCCGGCTGGGCCGTGGTGGCGGAGCATCGCGGTCTCGATGGTGAGCTCGTAGAGCCGCCAGTCGACGTCGGGTGAGGCGTGCAGGGCGCCGGCCAGGCGGGTCACTTTCATCGGGTCGTGGACGGGCAGGGCTCGGCCGGTCAGGCAGGCCTCGTCGTCGTTGTCCTCGGGCGGGTAGGAGTGCAGGGCGTAACGCCCGTCGCGGTCGAGGTCGCGGCGTTTTGGCGAGTCGACGATGAAGCAGAAGAGGCCGTCGTCGGTGAGGACCGGGGAGACCGGGTGGACGCGGGGGCCGCCGTCGGGGCGGATCGTCGCCAGGTAACCCATGCCGGGGCCGTACTGCTGGAGGAGCGCACGGATGCCGGCGGCGAGCATCGGCTCGGCGGCGGCGAAATCGGACCAGGAAGCCATGTGAGCATTCTATCGAACATACGTTCGACACGGCCACCGAACACGCCGATCCGGGCAGGTCGGTATGGTGTTGCGATGCTGCTCTCCGACCGTGACCTGGTCTCCGAGATCAAATCCGGGGACCTCTCGCTGGAGCCGTTCGAGCCGACGCTCATGCAGCCGTCCAGCATCGACGTTCGGCTGGACCGCTTCTTCCGGGTGTTCAACAACCACCTCTACACCCACATCGACCCCGCCGAGCAGCAGGACGAGCTGACTGCCGCGGTCGAGGTCGAGGATGGTCAGCCGTTCGTGTTGCATCCCGGCGAGTTCGTGCTCGCGTCGACGCTCGAGGTGATCAGCCTCGGTCAAGGGCTCGCCGCTCGACTCGAGGGCAAGAGCAGCCTCGGCCGGCTCGGGTTGCTCACCCACTCGACTGCGGGCTTCATCGACCCGGGCTTCTCCGGGCACGTCACGCTGGAGCTCTCCAATGTGGCGAACCTGCCGATCAAGCTGTGGCCGGGGATGAAGATCGGCCAGCTCTGCATCTTCCGGCTGTCCAGCCCGGCCGAGCACCCCTATGGGTCGGCGGTCTACGGCTCGCGTTACCAAGGGCAACGCGGCCCGACGGCGAGCCGGTCGGCGCAGAACTTCCGGACCTGGCCGACCCGCTGAGCCAGGCCTGAGCGGGCCGGCGGAAGCAGACGGGGAAGCGAGCCGGCGGAAGCGCGGCCAAGCGAGCCGGCGGAAGCACGCCGGGAAGCGAGCTGGCGGAAGCACGCCGGGAAGCGAGCCGGCGATGCCGATGAAGCGGGAGGCGTTGACGGGCGTGAGGAGGCTCATGATCCGGACGCTACCCGGCGCGCGGGGTCGGCAGCGGTTGGCGGGCCGGAGGACGTCCGAGACGCCGGGAGGAGCGGGCCGGAGGACCTCCAGGAGCCGGCGACGCGACGGGGGGACTCCGCCGTCCGGCGGGGTCGCCACGTCGGACGGCGCTACCCGTCCTGCGCCGTCGGGCGGATCAGGATGTCGTTGACGTCCACGCGGACGGGCTGGCCCAGCGCCCAGACGACGGCGCCGGCGATGTCCTCGGGGTGCAGCGCCTCGAGCTCCGGCCTGGAGTCGAAGAACGGCGTGTCGACCATGCCCGGGGCGATCAGCGTCACCCGCGCGCCGGTGCCGTTCAGCTCCGAGTGTCGCAAAGGGGCGGGTGCCGCCCGCCCCGCACCTGCGACCATTCGCCGGTGCTCTCCGACTCCGCGCACATCTTCGTCCAGGGCGGCAACGGCGGCGACGGGTGCACCTCGTTCCGGCGGGAGGCGCACGTCCCGATGGGCGGCCCCGACGGCGGCGACGGCGGGCGCGGGTCCAACGTCGAGTTCGTCTGCGACGACTCGTTCCGCGATCTGCAGTCCTTCTCGCGTCGCGTGCACTACAAGGGGCCGCGCGGCCGGCACGGCGAGGGCGCGCTGAAGAAGGGGCCCGACGGCGAGGACCTCGTGGTCAAGGTGCCGCCGGGCACGCAGATCACCGGGCTCGACGGGACCGTCCACGACCTCGTCGTCCCCGGGCAGACGGTCGTCGTCGCCCGCGGGGGATCAGGCGGACGGGGCAACGCGCGGTTCGCGTCGGCCACCCGCCAGGCGCCGCGGTTCGCGGAGAAGGGCCTGCCCGGCGACGAGGGCTGGATCGACCTGAAGCTCAAGCTGCTCGCCGACGTCGGCCTGATCGGGATGCCCAACGCTGGCAAGTCGTCGCTGATCACCCGCGCCACGCGGGCCCGGCCGAAGGTCGCCAACTACCCGTTCACGACGCTCGAGCCGAACCTCGGCACGATCGACGGCGAGCGCCGCCAGCTGATCCTCGCCGACATCCCGGGCCTGATCGAGGGCGCGAGCGAGGGCAAGGGCCTCGGCCACGAGTTCCTCGCGCACGTCGAGCGGTGCCGGATGCTCGTGCACGTCGTCGATCTGCTGCCGTTCGACGGCACCGACCCCGTCGAGAACCATGCGACGATCGAGGCCGAGATCGCCGCCTACGACCCACGGCTGGCGACCCTGCCGCGCGTCCTCGTCCTGAACAAGGCGGACCTGCTGACGCCCGAGGCCGCCGCCGAGGCCGAGGCCGAGTGGCGCGCCCGCCTCGACGGCCCGGACGTCCCGGTCCTCGAGGACTGGGAGGAGCCGGTCGAGCCCGACGTGCCGATCGTCGTCACCTCCGCCGCCACCGGCCAGGGCGTCGACGCGCTCCGGGCGCTCCTGCTGCGCACCGTGCCCGAGCGGCCCGTCGACGGCCCCGGCGCCGTGGACCTCTCCGACGCGCCCTTGGCCGAGCACAAGGTCTACCGGCCGAAGGTCGCCCGCGACTGGTCCGTCGAGAAGACCGAGGACGAGGGCTTCCGCGTCTTCGGCGACGGCATCATGCGGCTGCTCTCCCGCCACGACCTCGAGAACGAGGAGTCGCTCCAGTACGTCGAGACGCGGCTGCGGAAGATGGGCGTCATCGAGGCGTTGCAGGACCAGGGCTTCCGCCCGGGCGACGACGTCGAGATCGCCGGCGTCCTCTTCGAGTTCGACCCCGAGGCGTAGGAAGGGACCGGGCCCCGACCCGAGCGTCGCGGGGCCGGGGGCGCGGTGGCCCTCGACGAGGCTCGGGCCACCCGGAGAGGGGACCGGGCCCCGACCCGAGCGTCGCGGGGCCGGCCCTCCGGAACCTACGTCGGGCGCCGCGGGAGGTCGCCGTCGGCGAGGGTGCGCGCGCCCAGCAGGCGGGAGAGCGAGACCGCGGTCGCCGCGACCTGCTCGACGACCACGTCGATCCGCGGGTCCAGCAGGCGCCGGTCGCCGCTGACGTTGATCGCCGCGACGCGCTCGCCGCGGAAGTCGTGGACGGGGGCGGAGACCCCGACCGCGCCCTCCTCGTGCTCCTCGCGGACGACCGACGTCCCGGCCGCGCGGACCTCGGCGAGCACCTCGCTCAGGTCCTCGACGCTCTGCACCCGGCTGCGTGGCGCCGTGCCCGAGAGCTCGGCGGCGCGGTAGCGATCGCGCAGGGCGGCGGGGGAGAGGCCCGCGAGCAGCACCCGGCCGGCGCTCGTGGCGTGCGCGGGCGCGGTCTCGCCCTCCCAGGCGCCCCACGCGGTCGCGCGGGCCGGCGGGGACTCCGAGCGCAGGGTCAGGACGTCGATGCCGTGCAGCGTGCACAGGTGGACGGTCTCGTCGAGCTCGCCGGCCAGGTGCCGCAGCACGTCGGGCGCGACCGACAGCAGCCGGCGCTGCGCGGTCGACGCGGCGAGGGCGTAGAGCTCGAGGCCCAGGTGGTAGCGGCCGCTCGACCTGGCGATCACGGCGTTCGATCGGATCGAGGCCGGCGCGTTCGTCGGCTCGCTGCTCGGCATGCTCGTCCTGATCGCGTTGCCGCTGGT
>NZ_JBFAPC010000243.1:0-5543 GCF_040675535.1 Patulibacter sp. NPDC049589
GCCGCGCGGTCCGGGGGGCGGCCCGCCGGCGGGGACCCCACCCACGCCCGACGCGGGTCCCGGTAGCCTGGAGCCCGAGATGGTGACGGAGCGCGACGACCAGCTCGGGGCCGAGGGGGCACATCCGCCCGTCGCGCCGCCCGCGGACCCGGCGGCCGGGGCGGGGGCGCCCGCGTCATGAGCACCCGGTCCCCGGCACCGGAGGATCCGCCGCTCTCGTCCGAGGAGCTGCACGCGATGGCGCTGTCGCTGATGGTGCTGGTGCGCGCGCTCCGGCGCCAGGCGATCCAGCCGGACGCCGACGGGCCGTTCTCCGTCCCGGGGGCGCTGGAGGCGGCCGACAGGTTGCACGAGCACGTCGTCCGCTTCGTCCGCGGCGCCCCGCCCGGCACGGACGGGGCGCCGCCACCGGAGGTCGCCGCGATCCTCGAGGTCGTCCGCGAGGCGACCGGCCTCGTCGGCGACCTGGTGGCCGAGTCGGACGCCGCCACCGGCGACGCCGATCCGGCGGACCGGCGCTGGGCGCTCGGCGCGCCCCCCGCCGCGGGCTGACGCGTCGGCGGCCGGTCGGATCAGCGGGCGCGTAGGACCCGGATGCGCTTCGTCGCCGCGGGCAGGCCGTTGCCGGTCGCCCGGGCGGTGACGAGGCCGGCCTTCGCCGGCCGCACGCGCAGCGTCGCGCGACCCTTCGCGTTCGTGCGGACGCTGCGGCCGAGCACGCGGACCCGCTGCTTCGCCAACGCCGTCCCGGCGGCGGTCGTCACCCGGATCCGCAGCGTCGTCGTCCGGCGGGCGCGGATCCGACCGGGGGTGATCCGCAG
Source organism: Patulibacter sp. NPDC049589 (assembly GCF_040675535.1). NCBI lineage: Bacteria > Bacillati > Actinomycetota > Thermoleophilia > Solirubrobacterales > Patulibacteraceae > Patulibacter > Patulibacter sp. NPDC049589. The sequence continues at coordinate 822 of NZ_JBFAPC010000243.1, forward strand.
GCGGGGGCGCATCGCGGCGGCGACCGGCGCGGGCACCGCCGGCGTCGTGGCCCGCGCGAAGACGTAGGGCTTCAGCGCCGGCTCCTCCTTCGCCACCGGCACGCCGGCGAGGTTCACGCCGACGACGCTGACGAGGCCCGGCAGCGCGGCCAGGACGTTGAGGTTCGCCTGCAGGTTCGTGACGTCGATCCCCGGCATCAGCGGCGCGGCGCAGGTGGCGGGCGTGATCCGCGAGGGGTCGGCCGGGCCGTCGTGGGTCAGCGCGTCCATCGCCAGCGCGTAGGCGGTGTTCGACGTCGTGCCGACGAGCAGGTGCTCGCTGAGGTCGCCCGGGCAGACGTCCTGGACCGCGACGTTCGTGATCCGCCCGTCGCCGGTGGTCAGCGACGACGAGGCGGTCCGGGCGTCCGCGACGGCGCTCGGGAGGACGACCTCGTCGAGGTTCGAGCGGATGTTCGTGTACGAGATGCCGGCGAACGTCTCCTGCCGGCTGTTGAGCGCCGCGATGAACCGCGACGTCGACGCCTGCTGCAGGCTGGCGATCGGGCAGCCGACGAGCGAGCAGGTGGGCAGGGCGTTCAGGAGCGTCGTGCCGTGGTTGCTGCCGGCGAAGCCGATCACGTCGTCGACCATCGCGCGCGTGTCGGGCCAGAACCGGGGTGACCTACGACTCCGCGGCCGCGTCCTTCGCGGCCTCGTCCGCGAGCGCGGCGAGCGCCTCGTCGCGGGCGACGACGATCTCGACCAGGCGCTCGGCGAGCGGGCCGGCCGACGCGGGGTTCTGGCCCGTGTGGAGGTTCTTGTCCTCGACGAGGAACGGCGCCCACGGCTCGCCGTACTCGAACGCCGCGCCGCCGTCGCGGAGGCGGTCCTCGAGCAGCCAGGTCGCGATCTCGCCGAGGCCGGCCTGGTGCTCCTCCTCGTTCGTGAACGCGGTGAGCGTCCGGCCGGCGAAGGGCCACGAGCCGTCGGCGCGCTGCGCGGCCAGGAGCGCGGCGGGCCCGTGGCAGACGGCGGCGACGAGCTTCATGTCGTCGTCCAGCGCCCGCGTCAGCAGCCGGCCGGTCGGCGCGTGGACGGCGAGGTCCTCCATCGGGCCGTGGCCGCCCGGGACGAAGACGACGTCGAACGGCAAGACGTCGACGTCCTCGATCGCGACGGCGGCCTGCAGCTCGCCCTGGATCCCGTCGAGGTAGGCGCGCTGCGCGGCGGCGGGCTCCTCGCCCCCGGCGTTGCCCGGCTCCAGGCTGCTCTCGTCGAGCGGGGGCGTCACGCCGCCGGGCGTGGCGAGCGTGATCTCCCACCCGGCGTCGCGGAAGACGCGGTGCGGGGCGACGAGCTCGTCGGCCCAGAAGCCGGTGGGGTGCTTGGAGCCGTCGACGAGGGTCCACTGCTCGGCGCCGGTGAGCAGGATCAGGACCTGGTGCGTGGGGGTCTCGGGCGTGCTCATGCTGGTCCTTCCGGGGCCGGGATCGGCGGGACGTCGACGGTACCAACGGCGACCCGAAGGGTGCCCCCGTCCGCGCCCGCCCCGTCGCCCGCATCGTTCGCCGTCGGTCCGTGTTTGCTCCGGTGTCCCCGTCCCAAGAATCCCCATGCTTCGTCATCGCGTGCGCGCCGGACCCTCGCCGGCTGCGTCGTCCCGCTGGCCGCCGTCTTCCCCGCGGTCGCGGCGGCGGCCCCGCCGTGGACCGCGCCGGTCTCGGTCGGTCCGTCCGGCGTGGAGCTCTCGCACGTCGTCGTCGGCCGGTCGGGTGGTCCCTGGCGTACGGCTACGGGTCGGTGCCGACGCTGTTCCCGGTGTGCTCGTCCGAGTCGGCGGTCCGCGACGAGCTCCGGGTCCTTGGATCGCCGGGCGAGGAACGCGACGACGAGTGGCTCGGAGCGGCGGTAGAGCTCTGCGAACGCGTCCTGCTCGGTCGCCGAGGCACGAAGCAGGGCACCGTCGCTGCGGCTGGTCCAGGTCGGAGGCATGCACCTGGACCATGCACGACGCCGCGTTCTGTGACCAACTCGGTCGGTCACCGGGCGTGGCGCCGCGGTCGGTGACGCCGACCCGTCGGGCTCAGTGCTCGACGCGGTAGCGGATGTGGGTGGCCAACGGCGAGTGCAGCGTCTCGACGGGGGCCAGGCGCAGGTCGCCGACGTCGTGGAACAGGCGCTCGCCGGCGCCGAGCAGCACCGGGGCGATGTCGATGGTCAGTTCGTCGACGACACCGGCGGCCAGCGCCTGCCGCACGGTCGAGGCGCCGCCGGCGATGTCGACGCCACGATCTCCGGCGGCGGCGGTGGCCTGCGCGAAGGCGGCGTCGAAGCCCTCGGTGACGAAGTGGAACGTCGTGCCGCCCTCCAGCTCGATCGGGTCGCGCGCGTGGTGGGTGAGGACGAAGACCGGCGCGTGGTACGGCGGCTCGTCGCCCCACCAGCCGGTCCAGTCCTCGTCCCAGGGGCCGCGGATCGGGCCGAACATGTTGCGGCCCATGACGTACGCACCGCGGGGCCGCATCAGCCAGTCGCGCGCCGTGATGTCCGCCGGGTCGGTGATCTCGCCCAGGTGCCACGTGTGGACGTCCCCGCCGCCCACGCCGAGCGGGTGATCGCCGCTCTGGTCGGGGCCGGCGACGAAGCCGTCCAGCGAGATGGACATGTGACAGGTGGTATCGGTCATGGCAGCAACGACTCCTCGGCCGACGGGGATTCATCGGTCCTCGCCGGCGCACGATACGCGCGGCGTGCCCGGTCGGCGAGCGGTGCACGAACGAGCGCGATCCTAGGCGTTGATCCCCGGAACGATCTGGATCGCGCGGAGGTCGGAGACGATCGTGGCGTTGACCACGGCGGAGGCGGAGATCGCGACGGCGAGCACGACGCTTGGGACGGCCGCCCGGCGCAGCGCGACGATGCCGACGCCGAGGACGAGCAGCGGCGCGGCGAAGCACAGCCAGCCGACCCCGACGCCCTGCACCGTGGAGCAGTAGCTCTGGCGCGGCGTCCCGGGTTCGGGGTGCGTGATGGGCGGCGGCGGGTGGTTGCAGGCGTGCGACACGTCGACCGCCGCCAGGAAGAGGACCAGCGCGGCGAGGGCCACGACCCAGGCCAGCAGCTGCCAGCCCGCCGGACGGATCGTCCACGTCGCGGCCCGACGGAGGGGCGACGCGGTGGCGCGGCTCCGGGTCGGGCCGGGCCGCTCGGCCAGCGGTCGCCCGTGCCGATCCTGGTTCCACCGCCGTCCGCTGACCCACACCGCTCGCGCCCCGGTCATCGGCGTCCGCCCCTTCGTGATTCCACGATCTCCGTGGAATCAACCATCTAGACGGTCAGGGCCCAGTCGAGGTCGTCGAAGGCGACCCAGTTGGCGATCGCCCCCCCGCAGACGAGCGCGGCGATCGCCAGCGGGACGACGGGCAGCCGCCGGCGGAAGGCCACCGTCGTCGCGGCCACGAGCGCCGTGGGCAGGACGACGAGGACGATCCAGCGCCAGGCGCCGTCGAGCGCGTCGCAGTAGCCGGCGCGGGGCGTCCCCGGGTCGGGCGGGCCGCTCAGCGGCGGCGGCGAGACCCGGCATCCGTGGTCGACCTCTCCCCACGCCGGGACGAGCAGGACGACGACCACCCCGAGCAGGAGGCCCGGCCCAGAGGACGGTGTCGGTGTGGTCGCGCTCGGTCATCGGGCTCCCCGGGACGGGATCGACTGCTCGGATCAGGCGACTATGGCGGGTCGGCCGGTCGCCGCGAGCTCCCGGTGCTACCGCACGGCCGCGGCGGTCAGCGCCTCGACGGTCCGCACCCAGGCCTCGCCCGCGTCGGTGAGCGGCTGGAAGTAGCGGTCACCGATCCGCCGCATCCTCGTACGCGAGCCGTGCATCTCGTCGGCCAGCCGACGGTGCACGCGAGCAGCGGCCTCGCCGGCCCGGATGGCCTCGCGGTGCAGGGCGCGGAGGGCCGCCGGCGGGACCAGGTGGAGCAGGTCCCGCGCGTGGTGGGTGAACGTCGCGGCGATCATGCGATAGCCCTTCCGGGCCTCCGCGACGGACCGCGCCGTGTTCGCCGCCCGCGACGCCGGTGGGACGTCGCGCTTCCACCTCGCGAAGGCCGCGGCCAGTCCGCGCGCGTAGCGCTCGTCGATGCGTCCCGGCGTGGGAGCCGGCGCAGGGGGCGTCGCGGGCGCCGGCACGGAACGCGTCGCGGTGTCTCCGCGGCTCCCGTCGTCGGCGGACCCGCACCCCGTCAGGGACGTCAGGAGCAGCATCACGAGAACGATGGACGACCGTCGCCGGGGCATCGCCGGAAACCCTAGACGCGATCGACACCGAGGACGAACACCGGGCGTTCGCGCGGACGGGTCCGCCCTCGCCTACCGTTCCGGGACAGAGAGGAACCCCGTGGACCGCGAACGCTTCCAATTCGACCGCCAGGTGCGCCAGATGGCCGGGGTCCTGACCGTCGTCGACGACCAGCCGCGACCCGGGGGAGTGACGCTGCGCGTCGTCGCCGGCCACGGCGACCGGATCCGCAGCGCGGCGCTCGCGATCGCCCCTCCCGGGCTCGAGCTCTACGTGCTCGAGGACGACCTCGTCACGACCGTCCCGGAGCTGCCCGCGCCGGACCCCGGAGCCTGGTCGGCGGGCGGGCCCCGGGGCGACGACGTGGGGGTCGCGCCCGGGCGCGGCGCGCCCCCGGGGGGCGGGGCAGTGGTCTTCCGCCCCCCCCCACCACCCCCCCA
>NZ_JBFAPC010000244.1:0-5491 GCF_040675535.1 Patulibacter sp. NPDC049589
CGCGGGGATCGCCATGTCGGGCGAGTCCCGCTGCGGGTTCGGGCCGAAGGCGCTCTTCGCGCAGCCGCTCCTGCTCAGCCGCGTGTCGACCTCGATCGGGCCGGTGCCGGTCACCCTCACCGTCGACGGGCAGGTGTTCCTGTCGGGGTCGTCGTCCACGTTCGGGCACCTCGCGACCGCCGCGCGGGGCGACGTGCGCGGCGTCGTCCGCACGGTCTACGACGGGCTGCGCGCCACCCGGACCGGCCGGCTCACGACCCGGCTGCGGCCGCACGACACGACCGTCGCGGCCTCGGGCGGCGCCCAGGTCGGCCTGTCCTCGACGGTCGGCGTGCGGGTCTTCGGGCTGGCCGGCCCGGACGTCGACCTCGGGGCGGGGGCGCGGACGATCTCGGACGTCGCCCGGTCCGCCGGCGAGCCCTGGTGGCGGACGACCGTGCCCGACGAGCTCGGCACCACCTTCGCGCTCCAGGCCTGGCGGGCGGACCTGCAGGAGCCGCGGGTCCGGCTCGCGGGCCACGAGGACGAGCTCGCCCGCGCGTCCCGACCCCCCGGCGGCAGCTCGGTGTCCCCGCCGGCCGCCGCGCCCGATCCCCTGCCCGACGGCGCCGTCGCCCGCGTGCGCTGGGACAGCGCCGCGACGGTCGACGTCCACGCGTGGGACCTCGACGGCCACCACGCCTCCGGCGCCGCGCCGCTCGCGGTGCCGGGCGCGACGGTCCGGTCCGGCTACCAGGACGGCGTGCCGACCGTGCAGCTGGACGCCGCCGACCCCGGCCGGCCCCTGACGCTCGGCCTCTGCCTGGCCGACGGCAGCGAAGCGGCGGTGACCGTCGACGTCCGCGCCGGCGACGGCAGCACCGTGCGGCGCACGGTCGTGCTGCGCGGCCGGCGCGCCGGGTCGCTCGCCGCCGTCAGCCCCGAGGGTGGGCCGGCGTTCACGCCCCCGGGAGACTGGTGCGGCCTGCCGACCGGCGACCCGATCGGTCTGGGCCAGCTGACGGACGGCATCTTCTCCGCGACGCGCGCCCGGACCCGCGTCGGCGTGAACGACGCGCCGGAGGGCCGAGTGCGCCAGACTGACGGAGTGACCTTCAGCACACAGGTCGTCCGCTGATGCGGCGCCGGACCCCGACCGCGGTCGCCGTGCTCTGCGGCGGCGGGCCAGCCGACGGCGAGACCCGTCCGATCGAGGACGGCGCCCTGACCGTCGTCATCCCGGAAGGGCCGAGCGCCGAGCTGCACGCCGACGACGCCGCCGAGCCGCGCGGCGCGCGACGCCGGGCGCACGTCTACGAGCGGCACGCCGACGGCCGCTTCTTCTACCTCGGGCCCGTCGTGCTCGAGGACGAGCCCGAGCTGCCCGCCCGGACGCACGCCGACGTCCAGGCGATGGGTCTCGCCGCCCTCGGCCACGACAAGGGCCCCAGCGCCCTGGCGATCGTGACCGTGATCGTCGCGCTGACCGCCGTGATGATGCTGTTCAACGAGTACAGCTAGAGCTGGCGGCCGCCGTGACGGACTGGGGCGACATCATCAAGAGCACCGAGCTCTTCCCGCCGATCGGCGCCCGCCACGGTCTGCAGCTGATCACCGACCTCGTCCGCGGGGTCGACGAGCGCGGCCCGATCCTCCAGGTCGAGCTGCACAGCGACGACCTGCGGCTGATGATGCACCGCTACGTCGCGGTACCCGACGGCGCCGAGTGGATCGCCGCGCTGACGGGCCTGTTGGACGTCCCGGAGGGCGAGCTGCCGCACCCGGACAAGTGGGCCGAGATGACCGACGCCTACATGGCGCACCGCCAGGCGCTCGACGGCCTGCCGGTCCTCGACGACCCCCGCGGCTGACCGGGCCTGTCCCCGGCGGCGCGTCGGCCGTAAGCTCCGCGCCAGCGTGGTGCGTCCCGGCGCCCGCGGCCGTCGACCGAGGACCCCATGAAGCGCAGCTACATCACCATCGGCCTGATCACGCTCGTCGTCGTCGCGCTGGCCGCGGTCCTCTTCGCCGGCGGTGGAGCCGACGGTCCATCGGGGACCGACGGCTCGGGCACGGTGGCACGCGCGCCGAAGGGCGCCCTGGAGGTCTCGTTCGTCTACTCGCCCGAGAAGGAGGCGCTCCTGCAGCCGCTGATCGCGCGCTTCAACGACGAGCGCCGCGAGGTCGGCGGCAAGCCCGTCTTCGTGTCCGCCCGGGTCGTGGCCTCCGGCGACGCCGAGCGGCGCATCGCCGACGGCACGCTGAAGCCGACGGTCTGGTCCCCGGCGGGATCGTTGTGGGGCCGGCTCCTGAACTTCGACGCCGACCGCGCCTACGTCGCGAAGACGAACCGCTCGATCGTGTCGACGCCGCTGGTGATCGCGATGTGGGAACCGCTGGCCCGCGCGCTCGGCTGGCCGAAGAAGCAGGTCTCCTACGCGGACATCCTGAAGCTGGCGACCGCCAAGGGCGGCTGGGCCGGCGTCGGGCATCCGGAGTTCGGTGCCTTCCGCCTCGTCCACACCAACCCGGAGTTCTCGACCGCCGGCCTCGAGGCCGTCGTCGCCGAGTACTACGCGGCGGTGGGCAAGAAGGAGGGCCTGACGGTGCAGGACGTCTCGGCCGCCCGCGCCAAGGTCCGCGCGATCGAGAACTCGATCGTCCACTACGGCGACACGACGCTGTTCGTCGAGCAGCAGCTGCGCCGCGGCGGCCCGGGCTACGCGTCGGCGGTGGCGATGGAGGAGACGACCGTCGCCGCGTTCAACCGCGACCGCGGCGGTCAGCCGCGCCTGATCGCGCTGCACCCGGAGGAGGGGACGTTCTTCAGCGACAGCCCCTACGCCGTCCTCGATGCGCCCTGGGTGACCCCGGAGCAGCAGCAGGGCGCCGCCGCGTTCGACGACTTCCTGCGGCGCAACGTCGACGCCGACCAGGCGGCGGGCCAGGGCTTCCGGATCGGCACCGAGCCCGTGAAGGAGCGCGGGATCCTGACGGCGCAGAACGGCGTCGACGTCTCGCGCGACCTGCGGACGCTGTCGCTGCCGGAGCCCCGCGTGATGGACACGCTCAAGGAGGCGTGGCGCGCGGACCGCAAGCCCGCGAACGTCCTGCTCGTCACCGACGTGTCGGGCTCGATGAACGACGAGGGCCGGCTGCAGAACGCGAAGGACGGCCTGAAGGCGTTCTTCGGGCAGGTCTCGCCGCGCGACCGGGTGGGCCTCGTCGCGTTCTCCGACCGCACGGTGCTGCAGCTGCCCCTCGAGCCGTTCGCGAAGAACAAGTCGCAGCTGCTCGGCGCGGTGGAGACGCTGTCGGCCGACGGCGGCACCGCGGTCTACGACGCCACCGTCGAGGGCCTGCGGACCGTGCGCCGCGAGGCCGGCCGCGGCGACCGCATCAACGCCGTGGTGCTGCTGACCGACGGCGAGGACACCGACTCGACGCGCAGCGTCCAGGACGCGGTGCGCGCGGCGGGGGAACAGCCCGACAGCGCCGGCGAGGTCCGCGTCTTCACGATCGCCTACTCCGCCGGGGCGGCCGGCTCGGCCGACGCGCTGAAGCGGATCGCCGAGGCGTCGGGCGGCAAGGCCTACACCGGCGACACGGACGACATCGACGGCGTCTACCGGAGCATCAGCTCCTTCTTCTGAGCCGATGACGACCCCGCAGAAGCTCCGCTCCCCGGCCGAGGTCCGCAAGGCCTACGGGCGCGCGCTCGTGGTGCGCGCCGCGACGCACCCGGCGGCCCTCGTCGTGCTGGTGGTCCTGCTGGTGGCGGGGTTCGTGATCGGTCTGGCCCCGGCGCTGACCATCGCGCTGGCGGCCGCCGTCTACGTCGTGTCCGGCGGCGTGCTGCTGGCCAACGCCGAGTTCCGGGACGGCGTGCTCGCCGACCTGCGGCCCCCGGCGGTCGACTCGGCGACGATCCTGCCCAGCCGGCCCCTGGCGATGCCCGTCGCCCAGGCCTACGGCCAGGCGCGGGACCACGCCCTGAAGCTCCGCGACCTCGCGGCGCCGGACCGGCTCGACCAGCCCGAGGTCGCCGCCGAGGCCGACCGGCTCGTCGCGCACCTGACCCACGGGGCGGAGAAGGCGTCGGTCCTGGCCGACACGCTGGCCGACCTCGACGTCGCGGGCATCGGCCGGCAGCTGCGGTCCGCGGAGTCCACGGGGGAGGCCGACCTGGCCGACGCCTACCGCCAGCAGCTGCGCGGTGCCCAGCGCTGTGAGGAGCAGCTCGGCCGCTACTACGCCGAGTGCCGTCGGGCGACGGTCGAGGTCGACACGATCCGGATGAACCTCGCGGCCGCGTCGTCGATGCAGAGCGGCGAGGACAGCCGCCAGGCCGCCGAGGCGCTGCGCTCCGTCCGCGAGCACGCCGGCGCCCTCGTGGAGGGGATGGAGGAGGCGTACGCGGAGCGCCCGGCGCCCTGAGGCCACGCCGTCTTGTCCGAACGTCCAGGGGGTTCCGCCGCCGGGGACGGCAAGATTCCCCGGGGTCCGTCCTCCGGACGCCCGGCATCCCGCCGCGGCGCCGCACCGGGCCTCCCCGCGGAGCCGAACCGAGCACGATGAGCACCACGATCGCCGCCATGACCGACGATCAGTGCCTGGCCCTGGCCAAGGTCGCCGAGCGCCCCCGTCGGCACGACCGCCTGGTCAGCGACCTCGCGGACGACCTCGCGGGCTCCGACGCCACCGACCGCGGCCTGGACGCCCTCGCATGGCTCGAGGCCCACGGCCTCGCGAGCGCCCCGCCGACGGACCTGTCCGTCTGGCAGCTGACCGGCGGCGGCCGGGCCCTGCTGGGCCAGGTCCAGTCGCGGGTCGGCGGGCAGTAGCACCGCGGCCCCAAGGGGTCGGGGTGACGACAGCTGATCAGGAACCCGCCGCCACCCCGGGCAGCAACCCGCCGGCGACGACGAGCTGTCGGAGCTGCCACTGGTGGCAACGGCCCGGCCGGCGGATCGGATGCACTCGTCCGGGTACGGTGTCCTCATGCTCTCGCCCGCGGACTTCGAGGCCTGCGTCGCCCGCTGCCACCGGGGGACGCTGGTCCGCCAGGTCGGCGAGGAGCAGGCGCGGGCGGCGCCGACGGCCGGGCTCGTGCCGGCCGGCGCCGACGTGACCGCCGCGTCGCACTCGTCGTACCTGGCACCCCGGCCGGGGTGCCTCTACCTCGCGCGTCCCGGGGGCCGGGCGCGGTCGAGTGACCCGTGGGTCGTCGCGATCGACATGAGGCGACTGGACCCCGACCGCTTCGTCGTCGACGAGGGCGCGTACTTCTCCCAGCTCATGTGGGGCTCGTCCCGCCCGTACCTGCCCCTCGCTCCGCCGGACGGCGAGCTCCCGGCGAGCGTCGTCTCGCGGATCGGCTGCAACACGTCGCTGGACAACGGCCGGCCGACGGCGGGGGAGTGGATCGACTCGATCTCCGCCGACCTCGACACGAGCGACCAGGTCCGTCGCTGCTTCGAGGACACGGACGTGATCGCCTACGCCGGCGCGA
>NZ_JBFAPC010000245.1:0-5490 GCF_040675535.1 Patulibacter sp. NPDC049589
GCCGAGGCCCGCGAGCGCGGCGACGCCGAGCGCGATCGCCCCCGTCCCCGGGCCGAGGCACAGGACCGCGGCAGCCGCCGTCAGGACGCTCGCCACGACCCCGGTGGCCGGTCCGACGCGCAGGGCGTGGATCGCGCCGTCCGGGCGGGCCGGGCGGCCGGCGGTGGCGTGCACGAGGATCGCCCAGCGCGACGCCGCCCCGGCCGCGACGAGCGCGAGCACGGCGTCCCCGGTGGCGAGCGGGCGCAGCGCGCTCCAGCCCACCAGCAGCCAGACGAGCAGGGCAAGGGCCCCGAACGTCCCGATCCGCGAGTCGCGCATGACCTCGAGGCGCCGGGCCCGGTCCCCGAGCACGCCGAGCCCGTCGGCGGTGTCGGCCAGGCCGTCCTCGTGCAGCGCGCCCGTCACCGCGACGGTCGCCGCGAGCCCGAGGGCGGCCGCGACGCCGGCGGGACCGGCGCCCGGGATCAGTGCGGCGAGCGCGAGGACCCCGCCGCCCACGGCCCCGACCCCGGCGCCGACCGCGGGGAACCACGAAGCGGCGGCCGTCAGCCGCGGCGCCTCGTCGGGCCCGAACGGCACCGGGATCCGGGTCAGGAACCCGACCGCGTGGCGCGGACCGTCGAGGGCGGACATGGCGGGGGAGGCTATCCGCGCCCGCCGCCCGGCGACGGCGGCGTGGCTCCGGCCCCGTCACGCCCGGGCCGCCCGCGCCGCCGCACGGCCCCCAGCCGACCGCGTCCGCCAAGCTGTCCCCATGACCGAGGGCCAGCAGGCGTACGTCCGCCCCGAGACGCCGGCGGGCTTCGACCGCTCGCGGGCGGCGGAGCGCGCCGACGACCCCACCGGCTGGCGGTTCCCCGACGCCGACCGCGACGCGCTGCAGGCGATCATCGGCGCCCGGCGGGACATCCGCCGCTTCCGGCCCGACCCCGTGCCCGCCGACGTCCTGGAGCGCGTCCTGACCGCCGCGCACCAGGGTCCGTCGGTCGGGCTGATGCAGCCGTGGCGGTTCGTCCTCGTGCGCGACGACGAGACGCGCGTGGCGATGCGGGGCCTCGCGCAGCGCGAGCGCCTGCGTCAGGCGGAGCGGTTCTCCGACCGCGCGCGGCACTTCCTCGACCAGAAGATCGAGGGCATCGTCGACGCGCCGCTCGGCGTCGTCGTCTGCTGCGACCCGGGCGACGCCGGCGTCGAGGTCCTCGGCCGCGGGACGATCCCCGAGACCGACGTCCACTCCACGGCCTGCGCGATCCAGAACCTGTGGCTCGCCGCGCGCGCCGAGGGCCTGGGCGTCGGCTGGGTCAGCTTCTACCGCCGCGAGGACCTCCGGGGACTCCTCGGCATCCCGGACCGCGTCGACCCGCTGGCGTGGCTCTGCGTCGGTTGGCCGGACGAGCGCCCGGAGCGCCCCGGCCTCGAGGCCGCCGGCTGGGCCGCCCGCGCGCCGCTGTCGGCGGTCGTCGCGGAGGAGCGCTGGCCGGCGGAGGACCTGCTGCCGCTCGGCGGCGCGGTCCCGGTGGCCGGGGCGGAGGGGCTCGGCGTCGCCCCCGCGGACGCGGCACGCGCACCCCGCCCGGCCCCGGCGGACGACGAGCCGATCCCCGCGGCGATCGCCGTCCTCCTCGACGGCGTGCCCGTCCCCGACGAGCGCGTCGCCGCCGCCGTGCGAGACCGCGCCGACACGCTGGTCAAGCCGCCCGGCAGCCTCGGCGCGCTGGAGCACGTGATCGAGCGCTGGGCGGCGTTCTCCGGCGACGTGCCGTCGAGCCCCCTGCGCCCGGCGATCCTCGTCCTGGCCGCCGACCACGGCCACCTGGGCCGCGGCACGTCGCTCTACGGCGGCGGCGTCTCCGGGCAGATCGCCGCGGCCGCCGCGCGCGGCGGGACGGCGATCGGCGTCCTGGCCCGCCACCACGCCGGCATCCTCCAGATCGCGGACCTCGGCCTGCGTGGCCCCACGCCGCCCGGCGTCCGCCCCGCCCGGGTCCGCGACGGAGGCACCGCGGACCTCGGCGCGGGACCGGCGATGACGGAGGACGAGCTGGCCGCGGCGGTCACGACGGGCGCCGCCCTGGCCGGGGAGCTCCTGGACCGCGGCGCGCGCTGCCTGCTGCCCGGCGAGATCGGGATCGGCAACACGACGTCGGCGGCGGCCCTGGCCTGCGCGCTGACCGGCCTGACGCCCGAGCTCGCGGTCGGCCGCGGGGCGGGCGCCGACGCCGCGGGGCTCGAGCGCAAGCGCGCCGTCGTGCGGGGCGCCCTGGAACGCGCGGGCCACCCGACGACGCCGCTGCGGGCGCTCCGCGAGCTCGGTGGCCTGGAGCTCGCCGGCGTGGTCGGCGCGATCCTCGAGGCCGCGCGCCGGCGGATCCCGGTCGTCCTGGACGGCTTCGCGGTCGGCGTCTGCGCGCTGGCGGCCGTCCGCCTCTGCCCGCCGGTCCGCGAGGGACTCGTCGCGGGGCACCGCTCCGCCGAGCCCGCGCACGGGGCGGTGCTTGCGCAGCTCGGCCTCGAGCCCCTGTTGGACCTGCGCCTGCGCCTCGGCGAGGCGTCGGGCGCGGCGCTGGCGCTGCCGCTGCTCGAGCAGGCCGGCCGGCTGCACCGCGACATGGAGACGTTCGCCGAGGCGGGCGTCGACGGGCCCGAGCCGCCGCCCCGCGCCTGATCCGGGCGGGTCAGTCGTCGTCGCGCCGGGTCCGCGAGCCCAGCGGCGAGTACCCGGTGGCGCCGGGCCGGGCCTTCCCGCCCGACGGCGGGGACGCCGCGTCGTCCCGGCTCCGGGCCGGGCCCGTGCCGGCCGCCCGGTCGCGACCGGGACCGGTGCTCGTGCCCGCGTCCGGCGTGTCCCGCGAGGACGGACCCTCCGGCCCGCGCGGCTCCGGGCGGGCGGCGGCGGACGGCCGCGCCGGGCGGGGCGCCTCGAGCGCCGCGGCCGCCTTCTCGCGCCGCCGCCGGCGCGACCCGGACCCGGGGACCTTCGACGCGAGCTCGCTGATCGGTTCGAGGTCGCCCTGGATCTCCTCGAAGACGACGCTGAGCCGCTCGAGGATCGGCACGATCGTCTCGAGCACCTGCTCGATGTCGTCGACGCGCTTGTAGACGTGCTGCACCTCGGCCGTGAGGTCGTCGATGCTCGACATGCTGCGGCCGAAGTCGTGCAGGCCGCTGTCGTGGAGGACGCGCTCCAGCGCCTCCTGGATCGGCTTCAGCGGGTTCGGGGGCGGCACCCCGTCGACGCTACCGGCCCGCCCGCGCGGTCACCACCGGCGGCGGCTCGCGTGCGGCGCCCGTCGCGGTACGGCGCCGGCACGAGGACGTTCGCCGGTCCGTACGCCGGTCCGACGGCCGGGCCTCCCGCCGCCGGCGTCCGTCAGCGCCGTGGCCGCGGCGCGTCGCCGCGCGGGTCGCGGGCGTCCATCGCCGCGCGCTCGGGCTTCGGGCGCCGGCGGGCGGCGAAGAACGCCCGCAGCAGCGCGGAGCAGTCGTCGGCCAGGACGCCCCCGACGACCTCGGGCCGGTGGTTGAGCCGCGGCTCGGCGGTGATGTCCAGCACGCTGCCGCACGCCCCGGCCTTCGGGTCGGTGCAGCCGAAGACGACGCGGGGGATCCGCGACAGCACGATCGCGCCGGCGCACATCGAGCACGGCTCGAGCGTCACGTAGAGCGTCGCGTCGTGGACCCGCCACGAGCCCAGGGCGGCCGCGGCGCGGCGCAGGGCGAGGATCTCCGCGTGGGCCGTCGGGTCCTCGTCGCGCTCGCGCTCGTTGCGGCCCCGTCCGAGGACGGTGCCGTCGTGGCCGACGACGACGGCCCCGATGGGGACGTCGCCGTGGCGCTCGGCCTCGTGCGCCTCGGCGATCGCCAGGCGCATCCACTGCTCGTCGGTCCCGGGCGGGACCGACGGGAGGGCGTCGCTGGGATCGACGGGGAAGCTCACCCGTCGATCATCGCAGCCTCCGCCGCCGGACCTAGGTGGTCCGGACGATCAGGACCGAGCTCGGCGCGTGGTGGCTGATCTTGTTCGGGACGGACCCGAGCAGGAAGCGCTTGGCGCCGGTCATGCCCTTGTTGCCGACGACGATCAGGTCGCCGCCGAACTCCTCGGCGACGTCGAGGATCGCGTCCGCCGGGTCGCCCTGGCGGGCGTAGGTGCGGACGTCGGACACGCCGGCGGTCGTCGCGCGGGTCTTCGCGGCGTCGAGGGTGGCCTCGACGTCGGCGCGCTCGTTGACCATCCACTCGACGTCGGCGGGGGCCTGCTTGGCCTCCTCGCGCAGGCGGCTGCCCGACACGGGCTCGTACGCCGAGACGATCTCGAGGCGCGCGCCGACCGCCTTCGCGATCTCGATGGCCTCGGTCACGGCCTGGTTGGCGGTGTCGGAACCATCGGTTCCGACCACGATCGAGCTGAACACGGCACTCCTCAGCGGTAGAAGACGGGGGCACGTACTGCCGCGGGGAAACCTCGTTCCCCCTGCAGCGGGCCGATCATCGCACAGGGCCGGGAGCCCACATGGGAGCGGTATCACGCCCGGAGTGGGGGCTCGCTCACGCTCGGCCGGCCCGTCGGGACCGATCCTCCCGGCCCCGGGTGGACGCCGTCGACCCGGGCGGTCCCGATCGGCCGGTCGCCGGCGGCGGCGGACCGGGAACGGCGGATCGGGCTCAGGCCCAGAGCTTGAACCCGGCGATCACCATGCTCACGAGGACGCACGCCACGAGCAGCACCTGCATCCAGAACCACGTCGGCGGCATCGGGCAAGGGTACGGCGTGCGTGCGAGGATGGCTGCGACGCATGCCCCGCCCGTGCCCAGAACCCGCCCTCCGGCGGCTCCGCCGCGGAGCCCCGTCGCGATGATCATCGGCCCGGGCGACCCGCAGAGGACGGGGGCCGAGGCGGCGACGCCGAAGCCGAAGAAGCCCAAGAAGGCGAAGAAGGGCCGCCGGAAGAAGGACCGCGCCGCGGAAGACGCGCCGGCGACGCCGCAGGCCGGCGCCCTCCCCGGGGCCGGGGCCGCCGCGGGGCCCGAGGCCGGTCCCGCGGCGGACGCGGCACCGGCGACGGTGCCCGCAACCCTCCCGCTCCCGGCGATCGCGCCGGAGCCGGGAGCGCCGCCGCTGGTCGCGCGCATCGACGCCCTGCGCGGCCGGGTCGGGACCCTGCTGGCGCTCGTCGACGGCCTCGACGCCGCGGGTCGCACGCCGGACGGGGAGACGGCGGAACCGCTCGAGGCCCTCGATGTCGGGAGTCCGCCCGGCGACGGCCCGGGCGACGCGGGCACTCCGCCCGGCCACGGTCGGTCCGACGAGGGCACGCCGCCCGGCCACGGTCGGTCCGACGAGGGCGCTCCGCCCGGCCACGGTCGGTCCGACGAGGGCGCTCCGCCCGGCGACGGCCTACCCGCCCGCGCTCGGCCGCTCGGCGACGGCGCGATCACTCCGCCCGCCACGGGGGCCGACAGCCCGGTCGCGATCGCGACCGGGCC
>NZ_JBFAPC010000246.1:0-5455 GCF_040675535.1 Patulibacter sp. NPDC049589
GCCCGGGGCACCGATCCGAAAATCACCCCAACGACGTGCCGCGGCTCGCCGTTCCCGCACGCACCACCAGAACGACTTCTTCAGCGGTCTTCTAGTCGTTCGGGGGCGGCACGCGATCCTCCGCGCGGGACCGCCCCGGCACGGGCCGCAGGCACGCTTGGCGACGGCCGGAACCCCTACGCTCCCGGGCATGGACGTTCCCCTCGAGATGCTCGCCGCCGTCTCCGAGGCGGTCGGCCGGGCGGAGGACGCGGTCGAGGAAGCGGCGTGGACGACGGCGCGCGCCGCGCTCGACGACGTCGACCGGCAGCTCGAAGAGCTCCGCGAGGCCTACCGCGCGCTCGGCCCCCGCGAGCGTGGCACGCTGGGCGCGATCGCCGGACCGCTGCGCGCCCGCCGCGACACGGTCGCCGGCCGGGTGCCGAAGCCCCGGGCCGTCAGCGACGGCGCCCCGGTCCACGATCCCGAGCAGGACGACGACGAGGGCGAGGCGCCGCCGGTCTGAGCGCCGGGCTCAGTTGACCGACGGGTCCTCAGGGGCGACCCCGAGGCGGGCGTACGCGCCGCCCATGCGCTCCAGCGCGCGGTGCCACAGGAGCTCCGAGTCCGGCCGGAAGAGGTCGTCGGGCTGGGCGGGGACGACGAGCCAGTCCGACGCGCTCAGCTCGTCGTCGAGCTGGTCGGGCGCCCACCCGGCGTACCCGGCGTAGGCCCGGGCCCGGTCGACGTCGGGGCAGCGCGGGTCCTCGTCGCCGCGGACCATCCCCACCCGGCCCAGGACGAGCAGCGCCGCGTCGGCGGGGTCGCGGAACTCCGCGACGGTCAGCAGCGACTCGGGCTGGACGGGGCCGCCGTCGTGGACGACGGCGTCGGGCGTGAACATCGAGGCGATGTCGGGCACGACGGCCTCGACGGTCGTCTCGGTCGGGCGGTTGAGCACGATGCCCAGGGCGCCGTCCCGGTCGTGGTCGACGACGAGCACGACCGTGCGGGCGAACGTCGGATCGCCGATGGTGGGGGAGGCAACCAGCAGCTGCCCGGACAGGCGTCGCGCCATTGCCGTTGATGCTGGCAGGTTCGGGCCGCGATCGCGGGCGAGACGGCGTTCGCGCGGCGACGGCGGGCCGGACGATGCCGGGCCGGCGGCGCCGTGGCCTACGCTCGGGCCATGCGGCTCGTGCGCTTCTCGCTCCCGTCGGACCCCGGAACGGTGCTGAGCGGCGAGGTCCGCGGCGACGAGGTCGTGGCGTTCGCCGACGGCTCGACGGTGCTCTCCCGCCTGGACTCCGGCGACCGCTCGGCCGCGTCGGGCGCCACGTTCGCGCTCGCGGCGGTGGAGCTGCTGATGCCGTACGAGCCCGGGGCGCTCTACGGCATCGGGCGCAACTACGCCGCCCACGCCGCGGAGCTCGGCAACGACGTCCCCGACGCCCCGATCGTCTTCGTCATGCCGCCGTCCTCGGCGACCGGCCCGTCGGGCCCCGTCGTCCACCACGCGATCACGTCCCAGCTGGACTACGAGGTCGAGCTGGCGATCGTGCTCGGCCGCCTGCCGGACGGCACCGTCGGCGCCGCGGGCTTCTGCGTCGCCGACGACGTCAGCGCGCGGGACCTGCAGGACGCCGAGGAGCAGTGGGCGCGCGCGAAGGGCGCCGACACCTTCTGCCCGTTCGGGCCGTGGATCACGACGGCGGACGAGCTGGCGGACGCCGTCCCCGGGCCGTGGCCGGGCGGGACCCCGCCGCTGCGGCTGCGCTCGTGGGTGGACGGGGAGGCGCGCCAGGACGCGACCACCGCGGACCTGATCTTCGGCGTCGACGCCCTGCTCGCCCACATCGGCGCCGCGATCACGCTGCGCTCGGGCGACCTGATCCTCACCGGGACGCCGCACGGCGTCGGCAAGGCGACGTCCCGCCCGGACGGCTCCGGCAACGGTGCGTGGCTGCACCCCGGCAGCGTCGTCCGGATGGAGATCGAGGGCCTCGGCGTCATCGAGCACCCGGTGGTCGCGCCGGGAGACTGACCGCCCCGGAACGACCGACGCCCGGCGGGCGGGCCGGGCGTCGGGGACGGCGGAGGTGCGGCGCGGGGCCGCGCCGGGCTACTGGACGTCGAAGCCCTTGTTCGGCTGCGAGAGGTCGGGCAGCTCCGTGCCGAGGACCGTGTCGATCAGGCCGTACTCCTTGGCCTGCTGCGGCGAGAAGAAGCGGTCGCGCTCCATGTCGTGGTCGATCGTCTCGCGGGACTGGCCCGTCAGGCCGACGTAGATCTCGTTCAGGCGCGAGCGCGTCTTCAACAGCTCGCGGGCGTGGATCTCGATGTCCGACGCCTGGCCCTCGAAGCCGGTGACCGACGGCTGGTGGGTGAGGATGCGCGAGTTCGGCAGCGACGAGCGCTTGCCCTTCGCCCCGGCGGCGAGGATCAGCGAGCCCGCGGACATCGCGATGCCGACGCAGATCGTGCGCACGTCGGGCTTGACGAAGTTCATCGTGTCCATGATCGCCAGGCCGGCCGTGACGGAGCCGCCGGGCGAGTTGACGTAGATCGAGATGTCCTTGTCCTCGTCGTCGGACGCGAGGTGCAGGAGCTGCGCGACGATGAGGTTCGCGACCTGATCGTCGATCCCGGTCCCGAGGAAGATGATCCGCTCATTCAGGAGGCGGCTGTAGATGTCGTACTCGCGCTCACCACGCGCAGTGCGCTCGACGACGATCGGAACCAGAGGCATGCGAACCACCCTATAGATGCGGCGCGGCGGCCCCGCCGTGGCGGGATCGGACGTGCGTCCGGCCCGGGCCGGACGTGGCCGCCGGGAGCCTTCCGGGGCGCCCCGCCGGACGGCTCCTCGCCGGTCGTCCCGTATGGTCGGGAGACGTGATTGACGCTGCAAGTACCTCCGATTCCGGGTCGGGATTCGGGGTTGCCGCCGCGCGACCGGCGCTGTCCGTCCGCGGCTTCACCAAGACCTACGAGGGCGGCTTCACGGCCGTCGACGGGCTGGATCTCGACATCCCCGACGGGGCGTTCTTCGGCCTGCTCGGTCCCAACGGCGCGGGCAAGACGACGCTGATCGGGGCGATCTGCAACCTCGTGCGCCCGACGGCCGGCGAGATCGAGGTGTTCGGGCACGCGCACGACGCGCGCGAGGCCCGCCGCCTGGTCGGGCTCGCCGAGCAGGACATCAACCTCGACCGCTTCCTGACGGTCTCCGAGGTCCTGATCTACCACGCCGGGTTCTTCGGGATGGGCCGCGCCCACGCGCGCCGCCGCGCCGCGGAGCTGATGGACGTCTTCGACCTCTCGGCCAAGGCGAAGGTCCGCCCGACCGCGCTGTCGGGCGGCATGCGCCGGCGGCTGCTGTTCGCGCGCGCCCTGATGCACGAGCCGCGCCTGCTGATCCTCGACGAGCCCACCGCGGGCGTCGACGTCGAGCTGCGCTCGGAGCTCTGGGAGTACACGCGCCGACTGCACCAGGCCGGCACGACGATCCTCCTGACGACGCACTACCTCGAGGAGGCCGAGGCCCTCTGCGAGGAGATCGCGCTGATCCGGGGCGGCCGGATCATCGCCCGCGACACCGCGGACGGCCTGCGCGCGCAGTACGACGCGGACGACATCGCCGGGGTCTACCTGCAGGCGATGCAGAGCGACGCCGCGGCCGGGAACGCGGTGCCCGCGTGACGCCGCCGGTGGAGGGCACGGTCGCCGCCGTGCTGCCCGGCGGGCTGCGCGACCCCGACGCGCCGTTCGTCGAGGACCGCCGCGGGCTGCTCTGGCTCTGCGAGCGCGAGATCGTCCGCTTCATGAAGCTGTGGATGCAGACGCTGATCGCGCCGGTCATGTCGTCGCTGCTCTTCATCGTCGTCTTCGGCCTGGCGCTCGGCGACAACATCGCGGACGTCGACGGCGTCCCTTACAAGCAGTTCATCGTGCCGGGCCTCGTCGTCCAGGCGATCCTCACGGCGGCGTACTCCAACAACAGCTCGACGGTCTTCCAGGCCCGCTCGGACCGCTTCCTCAACGACGTCCTCTCCAGCCCCCTGCGCTGGTGGGAGGTCAACATCGGCCTGGCGATCGGTGGCGTCGTCCGCGGGCTCCTGACCGGGATCCTGCTGCTGATCCTGGGCATGGCGATCACCGGCGTCGGCGTGCAGCAGCCGCTGGTCCTGATCGTCGCCACGGTGCTCGTCCTGATCGCCTTCGCGCAGCTCGGCGTGATCGCCGGGATCTACGCGAAGTCGTGGGACTTCATGGCGTTCGTCACGTCGCTCGTGATCCTGCCGCTGAGCTTCCTCGGCGGGATCTTCTACTCCGTCGACCGGCTGCCCGCGGGGTGGGAGGTCGTCTCCCACGTCAACCCGGTCTTCTACCTCGTGCAGGCGTTCCGGATCGGCTTCGTGGGCCAGGGCGACGTCGCGACGTGGCTGGCGCTCCTGGTGCTGCTCACACTGGCGGTCGGCCTCAGCGCCTGGTGCGCCTGGCTGTTCAAGACCGGGCACCGCCTGAAGCCGTGAGCGCCGGAGCGCCGCCGTCCCCGGCCGCGGCCGGGACGACGGCCCCCGGCGGCACGGTGCCGTCCGACGTCCTGATGGTGCTCGGGGCGATCGGCTCCGTGCAGATCTCCGCGGCGGTCGCGACGGAGATGTTCGACGAGGTCGGGCCGCTCGGCGCGACCCTCCTGCGGTCGGTGATGGCCTCAGCGGTGCTGCTGGTGCTCGTGCGCCCGCGGATCCGCGGGCTGTCCCGCGACGCCGTGCTGGCGGTCGTCCCGTACGGCCTGGTCCTCGGCGTCATGAACACGGCGTTCTACCTCGGGATCGACCGCGTGCCCCTCGGCACGGCCGTGGCGATCGAGTTCCTCGGGCCGCTGGGCGTCGGCGCGTGGTTCGCCCGCCGGACGCGCGACCGCGTGTGGGTGCTGCTCGCCGCCCTCGGGGTCCTCGCGCTCACGCGTCCGTGGAGCGCGGACGGGGCGGACCCGGTCGGCGTCGCGTGGATGCTGCTCGCGGCCGGCTGCTGGGCGGCCTACATCCCGCTCGGAGCGCGAGCGGCCCGGGGCCTGCCGGGCCTGCAGCCCGTCGCGCTGGGGATGGCGGTCGGGGCGCTCGTGGTGCTCGTACCCGGGCTGGCCTCCGGCGGCGGCCGGCTGCTGCACGGCCACGTCCTCGTGATCGGCGCGGTGGCGGCGCTCGCGGGCTCGGTGATCCCGTACTCGCTGGAGCAGCTCGCGCTGCGGCGGATCGCGCCGGGCGTCTTCGGCGTCCTCATGGCGCTCGAGCCCGGGGTCGCGGCCGCCGCCGGGCTGCTGGTCCTCGGGCAGGACCTCGAGCCGCTGTCGGTCCTCGGCCTGGTCCTCGTCGTCGCCGCGGGGGTGGGGATCACCCGCGCGCCCTCGGCGCCGGTGGGGCCCGTGCCGTCGCCGGTCGCCTGAGCGCGCCGGCCGGGCGGTCCCGGC
>NZ_JBFAPC010000247.1:0-5446 GCF_040675535.1 Patulibacter sp. NPDC049589
GCCCGCGCGAGCCGCACCTGCGCTCGCGCCCTCTCCGAACGCGCGCTTCCAGGCTCGGCTGCACCCGTGGACGAGCGTCGTCGTGGTGCCGCTGTTCGCCCTCGCCAACGCCGGCGTGCCGCTCGGCGGCGACGCGCTGCACCGCGCCCTGACGTCGCCCGTCACCCTCGGCGTGATCGGCGGGCTGCTGCTCGGCAAGGCGCTCGGGATCGGGCTGGTCACGCTCCTCGCGGTCCGGCGGGGGATCGGGCCGCTGCCCCGCGGCATGACGCCCGGCCACCTGCCGGGCGCGGCGACGCTCGCGGGCATCGGCTTCACGGTCTCGTTGTTCGTCGCGGAGCTCGCCTTCGACGACGAGGCCCTGCGCGACGAGGCGAAGATCGGCGTGCTCGTGGCCTCGGCGATCGCGGCGGTCGTCGGGTCGGCGCTGTTGGCGCGGCGCGCGACGCGCGGCCGCTGATCGGGCGCGGTCCCGCCGCGGCTCCTCCCGTGGGTCCCGCCGCGGCTCCTCCCGTGGGTCCCGCCGCGGAGCGAGGTGGGGGCCGCCGGGACGTGAGGGCGCGCTCGCGAGGCTGCCCGCCCGAGAGCGACCCTGCGGGACCGTCCGCGTCGCGCAGCGGTGCTCCTGCCGTCGAGCGTGCGATTCGCCGTCCTCAGGAGGGAGCAGCGCACTCTCGGCGGCCCGGACGTGCTCCTCAAGCCACCGCCCCGGCGCCCCCGGCGCCCCCGGCGCCCCCGGCGCCCCCGGCGTCTCGCGGCCGAGCGCGTCCCTCGGCCGCGACCCCGGGTGCCTCCGGCGGGCCGCGTCGCTCGCGCCGGAAGTAGATGAGGATCAGGACGCTCATCACCGCCGCGTAGAGGCACCAGACCGAGGTGAACTCCTCCTCCTGCATCGTCGAGGCGAACAGCAGGCCGACGACGTTGACGACGCCGAACCAGCGGAGGTGACGGCGGCTGGAGAGCAGCGCCGGGGCACAGACCGCGAGGACGTAGGCCGTGGCGCTGGGGATCGCGTACGGGGTGTGGGTCGTGTAGGCGACGCAGTGGGCGCGCTCCTCCGCGACGACCGGCCACCGGGTCACCTGCCAGAGCAGGAACAGGCCCGTCAGCAGGCCGAGCAGCGCGAACGGCCAGATCAGGAGGCGGCGGCGCCGGTCGGGCTCCAGCAGTGCGAAGCCGAGCGGGACGAGCATCGGCAGGATCGCCTGCGCGTAGATCACGTAGGCGTCGCGGGCGGTGTCCCCGACGCCCGCCGAGAGCGCGGCACCCGCGAGTCCCCGCGTCAGCGCGCCGCGTGCTCCCGCCACCGCACGCCCGGTCCCGGGCGGCGCTCGATCTCGTCCAGCCCGACGTCGTGGCCCTCGGCGCAGACGAGGGTGGCGTGGACCCGGGCGCCGCAGCCCGCGTGCTCGGTGAGGATCGGCGCGCCCTCGTCCCCGGCGAGGTAGCGGTCGCCCCACTGGCGCAGCGCCACGATCACGGGGTAGAGGTCGCGGCCCTTGTCGGTCAGGACGTACTCGGTGCGCTCGCGCTGGCCGGGCTCGCGGTACGGGCGGCGCTCGAGCAGGCCCTCGGTGACCATCCCGTCCAGCCGGGCGGCCAGGACCGAGCGCGACACGCCGAGGTGGTCCTGGATGTCGGAGAACCGGCGCAGCCCGTAGAAGGCCTCGCGCAGGACGAGCAGCACCCACGGCTGCCCGACGATCTCGAGGGAGCGAGCGACGGAGCACGTCGCGGAGTCGAAGTCGCGGAGGTCCACGCCGTCGATCGTAGCTGAGTTCGCGCTGAGAACCCAACCGCGCTATCGTGCGGCGGCATGCACGGTCCCTCTGGCGAACCCAGCACCGCCGGCGCTCCGGGGGATCCCGGCCCCGTGGCCGGTCCGGGAGCCGCCTCGTCGGGGCTCGGTTCGGGTCTCGGTTCCGCCGTCGCGCCGCCGGTGCGCGGGCCCGCCGGGTCCGCGTCCGGCCCCGCGGAGTCCGCATCCGTCCCCGGCCCGGCTTCCCGCACCACCCTGCGCGTCGCCGGTGCCGCGACGGCGCTCGTCCTCGTCGCCTTCACGATGCCGCTGGGGATGCTGGCCACGATCGTGCCCGACCTGCACGCCGGCGACGTCGGACGGACCTGGATCCTCTCCTCGATGTCGGTCGGGCTCGCGGGGGCGCTGCTCGTCGCCGGCAGCCTCGCCGACGACCTCGGCCGGCGCCGGATCTTCCTCGCGGGCCTGGCGGTCTTCGGGGCCGGGGCGATCGTCGCGGCGGTCGCGCCGAGCGTGCTCGTCCTCAGCCTCGCCCGCGCGCTGCAGGGACTCGGCGGCGCCGCCCTCCTGGCGTCGTCGCTCAGCCTGATCGCCCACGCGTTCCCGCCGGGCCCGACCCGCGTCCACGCGACCGGCGTCTGGGGCGCGATGCTCGGGGTCGGGATCGCGGCCGGACCGCTGGCGGGCTCGCTGATCGCCGACGCCGCGGACTGGCGGGTCGCCTACGTCGCGCTCGGCGTCCTGTCGTTCGCGGCGCTCGTCCCCGGCAGCCGCGGGCTCGAGGAGTCCCGCGCGCCCGAGCGTCGGCCGATCGACGCCGTCGGGGCCGCGCTGCTCGGCGGCGGCCTGACCGCGCTGACGGCCGCGGTGGTCCAGGGCAACGCGGCGGGCTGGGGCGACGCCGTGCCGGTCGTCGCGTTCGTGCTGACCGTGGTCCTGCTCGGGGCGTTCGCGGTCCGGGAGCTGCGCTCGTCCGCGCCGCTGTTCGACGTGCGGCTGCTCGCCCGCGCGGGCTTCACGGGCGCGCTGATCGGCTCGTTCGCGCTCGGGGTCGCCGTCCTGGCGTTCATGAGCTACGTCATGACCTGGATGCACCTGGCGCTCGGCGCGTCGGTGGTCGGCGCGGCGCTGTGGGGCCTGCCGTGGTCGGTCGTCGCGTTCGCGGTCTCGATGCGCGCGCGGGTCCTCGGGCGCTTCCTGACGCCGCGCGCGCAGACGGCGATCGGTCTGCTCGTCTGCGCGATCGGGCTGATGGCGATGCGCGGGCTCGGCGCGGACTCCGGCCCCGCGCACCTGGCGCCCGGGCTCGCGATCCTCGGCGTCGGCACCGGGCTCCTGAACGCCGCGCTGGCCCAAGCGGCCGTGTCCGTGGTGCCGCCGTCGCGCAGCGGGATGGGCGCGGGGGCCAACAACACCGCCCGCTACCTCGGGGCCGCGCTCGGCGTCCCGCTCGTCGTCTCGCTGCTGCAGACCGGCACCGCGGACAGGCTCGGCCTCGGCCAGAGCGCCCCGGCCGCCGCGACGGGGGCGATGAACGCGCTGCTGCTCGTCGTCGCCGCGATCGCGCTCGGGGGTGCGATCCTCGTCCTCGTCCTCCTGCGGCCCGCCCGGGACCGCGTCTCCACCACGACCGAGAAGGCCCTCGCATGAGCTCCCTGCCCGACCTGTCCCTGGCCGCCGCCGCCCCGTTCCTCAAGGGCGCGGGCTTCGAGACCACCGCGATCAGCGGGACCGAGGTCACCGGGCACATCGACGCCGGCACCGACCACCACACGCCGTGGGGCGTGGTCCACGGCGGCGTCTACGCGTCCGCGGTGGAGTCGGCGTGCAGCATCGGCGCGTCGGCGGCGGTGCAGGACGACGGGATGTACGCGGTCGGGCTCTCGAACCACACGGACTTCGTGCGCGCCCACGTCGAGGGCCGGCTGGACGTCCGCGCCCGGGCGATCCACCAGGGGCGGACCGGGCAGCTCTGGCAGTGCGACCTGACGCGGGCGGACGGCAAGCTCGTCGCGCAGGGGCGCGTCCGGCTGCAGAACGTGCCGGCCAAGGGCTGACCCGGGCGTCCGGGGCCCGGCCGGACGGCCGGGCGCGGGGGCGCTACTCGGCCGTGACCTGGTGCCCGACGTCGAGCGTGACCTGGAAGTGCTCCACGGTCCCGTCGGTGACGTGCCCGCGGACCGACGTGACCTCGAACCACTCGACGTCCTTCTCCGCCGCGCTGGTGGCGACGATCGCCTTGCGGATCGCGTCGTCGATGCCCTCGGTGGAGCTGCCGGTGACCTTGATCGTGCGGTAGACGTTGTCGGACATCAGGAACCTCGTGGATCGGAGTGGCGGCGCGCCGTCCGGCGGCCCGCCCGACGTCTACCCCGGGTCCCCGAAGGGCGAACCCGCGACGGGGGCGACGGGGGTCCCGTCCAGCAGCTGCTCCCGCAGCCGCGTGATGGTCGCGGACGCGTACGGGAGGCCGGGGAGCTCCGGGAACGGGCCGGGATCCGTGACGTCGCGCTCCCCGGCGACCCGCCGGGCCAGGGCGTCCAACCCGGCGCGGAGTCGCGCCTCGCCGTCGGTCCCCAGCGGCGGCCGGTCCGCGTCCGCCGGGATCGTCAGCGACAGGCGCGCGAGCCGCTCGATCGTGGCGGTGATCGGCCAGCGGGCGTCGTCGCGCGGATCCCGCCGGAGGATGTCGCCGATCGCCTCGTCCTCGGCGTCGCGCAGCAGGAGGATCGCGTCGTGGACCCGCCGCCGACCGGCCAGCAGGTCGTGACGGGCGGTGCCCGGCCGGACCGCGTCCAGGAGCACGGCCGCGACGGCGCGGACGGCCTCCGCCTGGGCGACGGGGAGGGGGCCACGGCCTCCCCGGGGGCGGGAGGCGAGCAGCACGACGGTGGCGACGACGACGCCGACCACCGTGTCGAGCAGGCGATTGTCGAGCAGGCCCCCGACCGCCCGGCCGGCCCCCGAGAGGCTGATGAGCAGCAGGATGAGGGGGGTGATCGCGGTGACGGCGAGCGCGTACGACGCCAGCAGCGCGAGCTCGAACACGAGGAGGAAGGCGGCGATCAGCGCGACCTGGACGCCGTCCGACGGGTCGAGCGCCAGCACCGCCCCCGCGACGATCACGCCCGCGAGGGTCCCGACGACGCGGTGCACCGCCCGCCGGCGGGCGACGGACAACGAGGAGCCCTGGAGGATCGCCGCGGCCGTGACCGCGACCCACGAGGGGTGGTCCAGGCCCAGCACGTGACCGACCAGGAGGCCGCCGAGCACCGCGCCACCGAGACGCCAGGCGGTGCGCAGGTGCGGGGAGCCCCGGCGCACCGACCACGACAGCGGAGGGCGCCACCGCGGGTCCGCGTGCGCCGGTGCGTCGTCGTCGCCCGCGTCGTCGGCGGAGGGCGACGCCCACGCCGCCGCGGTGCTCGCCAGCGCCTGCGCCAGCAGCGGGCCGGCCGGGTGGTCCGGGAGCGGGGGCGGCGGGGACGTGACCGCGCCGTCCTGCGCCAGCAGCCGGACGGTCCAGGCCGGGTCCAGCGGGGGTGCGGCCTCCACCTCGAGCGTGAGCGCCGCCTCGAGCACGAGCTCGGCGGCCAGCACGCGTCGCGACCACGCGGGACCGGCCGCCCGGTCGGTGGCGTCCAGCGCTCGCCGGACCGCGACGATCGCGTCGTGGCCCGCCGCGGT
>NZ_JBFAPC010000248.1:0-5398 GCF_040675535.1 Patulibacter sp. NPDC049589
CGTCCGGCGGGCCCGCCGGACGGTCTCCGCCGACCGCGGCTGCACCCCGCCGTGGCGCGCCCGCGCGCCCCTGGCGCCCTCCGCCAACCGGCGAGGGCCCCGGATCCGTCCGTCCCGGCCCGAGCCGCTCCGACCGGACGCCTGGTCAGGAAACAGTGGTCGCCCATCACGATGGCCGGGCCCGCGCACTGGGACCGCGGAGCCAGGACGTCCTCAGGGACCTGCGGTAGTTTGGGTTCCCATGAGCCAGAAGAAGCGCAAACCCAAGCCCAAGCGCTCAGGCAACCCCGGGCACAAGCGACCGACCGCGGTCGCCGCGCCCGCCACCGAGCTGACGTTCGACCGGATAGGGAAGCCCGAGATCGACCGCATCCTGCGCGAGCAGCTGGGGATGACCCTCGCCGCCGCCATCGAGCGCTCCTCGGTCGCCAGCGTCCAAGGATTCGTCGACGAACTAGAGCACGAGGACGACGCGGTACTGGTGGTCCAGAACCTCGAGGCGGAGCTCGGCATCGAGGCCGGGATCGACGAGCTGCCGGAGCTCGACCTCGAGCAGGACCTGCGGCTGCTGCGCGCCGACATCGACCAGCAGGCGCAGATCTCCGAGGTCGACAAGCGGCTCCTGACGATCTGCCGCGAGGCGATGGTCTTCCTCGAGCGCCGCGCGGTGCGGGCGGAGAAGGAGCTCGAGCAGGCCGTCCGCCGGACGGAGCAGGCCGAGAGCCAGGCGTCGCGCCACGAGCGCCGCGCCGAGGAGCGCGTCTCGGAGTCCCAGGAGCTGCGCGGCAAGCTGGAAGCCGCCGAGGCGGAGATCGCCGAGCTGCAGGAGCGCCTGGCGTCCGCGCGGGCCGAGGGCGAGCGGCTGGAGCACGAGCTGCAGGACGCGCCCGAGGAGCCCGTCGCCGGCACCGCGGACCAGGGCACGATCGACGACCTGCGCAAGCGCCTGAAGGAGCGCGAGGCGCTGCTGATCGACGCCCACCAGGAGCACGAGCGGCTCGAGATCTCGCTCGACGTCGCGCGCAACGAGGTGATCCGCCTGCACCGCGAGCTCGACGGCGCCGCCCCCGAGGGCGTCGAGGCCGAGGAGGAGCTGCCCGAGGTCGAGACCGTCCTCGAGGCGGTGGAGGAGGCGCAGCGGCGCTGCAAGCACCTGGTCTTCACCGAGCGCGCGCTCGAGACGGCCGAGGACAGCCCGTTCTGGCGGCCCGACATGGTCCTGGCGGACCTCATCAAGCTCGACAAGGTCGCCGAGGCCTACGAGCGGCCCGAGGGGATCGGCCAGCCGGTCGGCCAGTACGCCCAGGACCTCGGGCTGGACTGGCGGTCCGGCGTGGGCGAGGTCTGGTACGGGATCCACCCCAACGACTACCACTTCAGCCACGAGGGCCACACCCTGCGCGTAGCCGAGCACGTCCGCGTGGCCAACGGCTCCGGCGCGCAGCGCTGCGCCCGCGTCTACTGCGCGTTCCACCCCGGGTCCGACCTGCCGGACGACCTGCCGCGCGGCGTCTACGTCGGGCCGGTCGGCCGCAAGCTCCCCGACTCGACGACCGGCTGACGCCGTTCGCCGAAATCAGGGGCGATTGTCGGCCCCGTCCGGCTCTGGTATCCATTCGCGCCAGGGTGTCCCCGGCCCTGCCGGCCCGACGCGCGTCCGCACCGCGTCGAGGTGGTGGGTCCGAGTGCGGCGGCGACCAGGACGGGACCAGATGACGCACGACGGCACGACGC
The DNA here is from genome assembly GCF_040675535.1 of Patulibacter sp. NPDC049589. Lineage (NCBI taxonomy): Bacteria > Bacillati > Actinomycetota > Thermoleophilia > Solirubrobacterales > Patulibacteraceae > Patulibacter > Patulibacter sp. NPDC049589. The sequence continues at coordinate 1,735 of NZ_JBFAPC010000248.1, forward strand.
CTGCCGCACAGCAGCACGCAGGATCCCTCGGCCGGTCGCTCGGCCTGGCCCTCGCGCTGATCGTCGGCGCCACCGCGGTGATCGCGCCACCGGCCGGCGCGGCGGGACCGAGCGTCTCCGTCGGCGACGTCGTCTGGCGCGACATCGACGGCGACGGGATCCAGGACGCCGGCGAGCCGGGCATCGCCGGGGTGCAGCTGACGCTCCGCGGGCCGGGCGGCAGCACGGTCACCGACACCGACGGGGTCCCGGTCGGCGCGGCCTCGACCGGCGGGAGCGGGGCGTACGCGTTCTCGAACCTGCCCGTCCTGGCGCCCGGCGAGTCCTACACCGTGATCGTCGACCGCGGCCAGCAGCCGCTGGGGGGCGACGGCCTGGCCCCGACCCGGGCCGGGGTGGGCCAGGACCGCGCGCGCGACTCCTCGACGGGATCGGCGGACTCGGGCGACCTGACGACGGACAAGGCCGTCGACTCCCGCCTCGACTTCGGCTTCGTCCCGGCCGTCTCCGTCGGCGATCTCGTCTGGCGCGACGTCGACGGCGACGGGATCCAGGGGCCCGGCGAGCCGGGCATCGAGGGCGTGCGCCTGACGATCACCGGTCCGTCCGGCGGGGCCGTGACGGACGTCGCCGGCCGCCCCGTCGGCCCGGCCACGACCGACGCCGCGGGTCGGTACGCGTTCGGCGACCTGCCGGCCCTCGGGGGCGGCGCGAAGTACACGGTGCGCGTCGACGGCGGCCAGGCCGCGCTCGGCGGCGCGGGCCTCGCGCCCACCCGCGCGGGCGCCGGGACGGACCGCGCGGCCGACTCGTCGACCGCCTCCGCGGCGTCCGGGGACCTGACCAGCGGCGGCGCCCGCGACCTGACGCTCGACTTCGGGTTCGTCCCCGTCGTCTCGGTCGGCGACTTCGTCTGGCGCGACCAGGACGGCGACGGGTTGCAGTCGCCGGGCGAGCCCGGAATCCGCAACGTCCGCCTGACGATCACCGGTCCCGACGGGCAGCCCGTCACGTCGGCGTCCGGGGCGACGGTCGGCCCGGCGACGACCGACCAGCGCGGCCGGTACGCGTTCGGGAACCTCCCGGCGCTCCCGCCGGGCCGCAGCTACACGGTGCGCGTCGACGGGACGCAGCCGGCCCTGGCGGGCGCGCAGCTCGCCCCGACGCGCGCGGACGTCGGCGACGACCCGGCCCTCGACTCGTCGACGGAGTCCGCCACGGCGCGCGACCTGACGATCCCCGGGGACACCGACCCGACGCTCGACTTCGGCTTCTCGCCCGCCGTCGCGGTCGGCGACGTCGTCTGGCGCGACCAGGACGGCGACGGGCTCCAGTCGCCCGGCGAGCCCGGCGTGCCGGGCGTCGTCCTGACCCTCACCGGCCCGGACGGCGGGCCGGTCACCGACGCGCTGGGCCGCGTCGTCCCGCCGACGACCACCGACGGGCGGGGCCGCTACGGGTTCGGGATCCTGCCGCCGCTGCGCGCCGGGCGGCACTACGCCGTGCACGTCGACGGGGCCCAGCCGGCGCTGGCGGGCCTGCTGCCGACCGCCTCCGGCGTCGGCGCGGACCCGCGGAAGGACTCGTCGACCGGCTCCGCCGTCTCGGGGGACCTGACCGCGAGCGGCGACGCCGACCTGACGCTCGACTTCGGCTTCGCCCCGGTCGCCCTTCCGGCCCCGCTCCCGGATCCGCCCCCCAAGGGTCCCCCGGTCCTGGACCCGCCGCCGCCCCCGCGGCCGGCCAAGCTGCGGAAGGTCGTCCTGACCCACCGCGCCGGCGTGCCGGTCCTGTCCCGCGGCGCCCGCACCCGCCTGACGATCACCGCGACCAACCGCAACGCCGTCGCGCTGCCCGGCGTCCGGATCTGCGAGCGGCTGCCGAAGGGGCTCGTGCTGGTCACGGCCGTCCCGAAGGCCGTGGTCCGCTCCGGCCGGATCTGCTGGCCGCGCAGGACGCTGGGGGCGGGCCGCACGCGCACGGTGCGGGTGACGGTGCGCGGACGGGCGCTCGCGCGCTCCCGGCACGAGACCGCCACGGCCACGGCCGAGGGCGGCGGGGTGCCGGCGGCGCGGGTGCGCCGCGGCGTGCGCGTGCGCGCGTCGTCGGGCGGCTGAGCCGTCGCGTCGTCGGGGCGCGTCGGCGTCGGACGGGCCGTGTGGGCGCCCCGCCCCGGCCCGGCGCCGCCCCAGGGCGCTAGGCGGACCCGCCCGCCGGCTGCTCGAGCTGCGCGTTGAACGCCTCGGCGGCCTCGCGGATGCCCTCGCCGCGGCCGGGGGCCAGGATCGCCTGGACGTGCCACCAGTAGCGCCGTACCGAGTGGCCGGGCAGCACGACGGCCGCGAGGGTCCGCAGCAGGTAGGGCGCGGCGGCGACGGGGCGGCAGCAGGCGGCCACGAACGGGCCGTGGTGGGCGACGAGGTAGCGGTTCTGGTTGCGGTGCAGCTCGACGATCCGCCGCCGCGCGCCGCTGCCGGTCGACAGGCCCTCGTGGTGGATGCACTGCGCGGCCGGCACGAACAGCGTGTGCCAGCCGACGTCGCGCAGGCGCCGCTGCAGGTCGACCTCGTCGCCGTAGACGAAGTACTCCGGGTCGAGGTGCCCGATCGTCGCCGACGCCTGCACCCGCACGAGCAGGCACGCCGACTGGCACCAGTCGACCTTGCGGGTGCCGCGGCCGGTGCCGCCCGACTGGACGACGAGCGACTTGTGCAGCAGCAGCGCCTGGGCGAGCGTCGTGCCGAAGCCCGGGAAGCGCCAGGCCGACGGCTGCTGGCGGCCGTCGGGGCGCAGCAGCGCGGCGCCCGCGCACGCGGCCTGCGGGTCGCGCTCCAGGGCGTCGAGCAGCTCCTTGGTGGCGCCGGCGCGCAGCTCGGAGTCCTCGTTGAGCAGGAGCGCGAAGCGGCCTTGGGCCTCGTCGAGCAGGCGCGAGTCGTTGGCGGCCTTGCCCTCGCGGCGGTCCAGGCTGATCACCCGGGCGCCGACGGGGTGCTCGCGCGCGATCCGGACGCTGTCGTCCGTCGACGCGTTGTCGAGCACCAGGACCTCGGTCGGGCGCTCCAGCAGCCGCTGCTCCAGGGCGATGGCGTCCAGGCAGCTGCGCAGGAACTCCGCGCCGTTCGTGCCGACGACGCAGAAGGAGACCAGCGGGGTGGCGACCGCGTGCGACACGACCGCACCGTACCGAGGTCACCCGGAGTGCGGCAGACTGCACGGCGTGCCGGTTCGGAGCGACAGCTGATGGCCGGGGGACGGGCGGAGCCGCAGCCCGGCGATCTCATCGGTGGCCACCGCATCGAGCGCCGCCTCGGCGCGGGCGCCATGGGGACCGTCTGGCTCGCCGAGCACGTGACCCTCGGGCGCCGCGTGGCGCTGAAGATCCTGGCCCACGGCCTGGCGCACGACCCGACCTTCCAGGACCGCTTCATGCGCGAGGCGCGGCTGGCCGCCCGCCTCGACCACCCCAACGTCGTCGCCGTCTACGACGCGGGCACCGACGACGCCGGCCTGTGGCTGTCGATGCGCTACGTCGAGGGCGAGGACCTCCGCCGGCGGCTCAACCGCGTCGCCGCCGCGGCGGGATCCGCCGGCGAGGCGCCCCCGTCCCGGCCCGCCGCGTCGCCGAGCGCCTTCCGTCGGCCCGTGCCGTCGGACGCCGCCCCGG
>NZ_JBFAPC010000249.1:0-5276 GCF_040675535.1 Patulibacter sp. NPDC049589
ACGCCGCCCCGTGGTACCCCACGGACTGCACGCGCGGGGGGGGGACCCGCGGGGGGCCGCCCGCCCCCCCCACCCGGCCGGCGCGCTGGGCCTCGCCGTGCGCGCCGGCGCCGATTCCGGACGGCTCCAGCGCCGCGAGCAGCTCGGCGCGGGAGGCGCGCTCGTCGGCGGCCGCGACCCCGAGGGCGCGCCGCGCGCCGGGGGACAGGCGCTCGAGGTCGTCGCGGAAGACCCGCTCGACGACCTGCGACGGGCGCTGCGGGGTGGCGTCGGCGGCGTGGTCGCGCTCCGGGTCGGCGGCCAGCGAGCGGCCGAGCTCGACCAGCGCGAGGGGGAACCCGCGGGAGGCGTCGGCGATCCGGCGGCAGGCGGGGTCGGAGACCGCGTCGCCGGCGGCGGACCGGGCGAGCGCGCGGGCGTCGTCGTCGCCGAGGCCGTCGAGGGCCAGCTCCTCGAGGCCGCGGTCGCCGAGCCCGCGGTCGGGGGTCGGGCGGGCCGAGACCACGACGGCGACGCCCTCGGCGTGCAGGCGCCGGACGACGAAGAGCAGGGTGTCCAGCGACCCGGCGTCGACCCAGTGCGCGTCGTCGAGGACGACGAGGACCGCGCCGTGGCGCTCGGCCGTGGCGCTCAGGAACGCCAGCAGGGCCGCGGCAACCGCGAACGCGTCGGGGGCGGGGCCGGCGTCGATCCCGAGCGCGATCTCGAGCGCCCGGCGGTGGTGCTCGGGCAGGTCGTGGCGGAGCCCGAGGACGGGGGACAGGAGCTCGTGCAGGCCCGCGAACGGCACGTCGGACTCGGCCTCGATCCCGCGGGCGCCGAGCACCGCGACGCCGCGCCGGCGGCCGAGCTCGACGGCCTCGCGCACCAGGGCGGTCTTGCCGATGCCGGCCGGGCCGCGGACGAGCAGCGCGCCGCTGCGGCCGGCGACCGCGTCGCCGACGAGGGCCTCGAGGCGCTCGCGCTCGGCCCCGCGGCCGATCAGCACGACGTGCTCCGCATCGAAGACATCGTACGCCGGGGGTCGGGTGGCGCAAGGCCGCTGGGGATGCGCCCCACCCGGGCCCGGGTGACGCGGCCCCGGGTGACGCGGGCTCGCGTGGGCCGGACGCGGCGGGCGCGGCGCTGCGTGGGACGGGCCCCGCTCCCGCCGCTCGTGCGCGGCGGGACGGCCCGGTCTGCGGTTCAGCGCCGGAACGTGAGTCGGAGGTCCAGGACGGTGCGGCCCTCGGTGTCCTCGGCCGGCTGTTGCTGCTGCTCGGGGTTCGGGTAGACCACGACGGTCTTCACCCGCACGGTCCGCGAGCCCTTGCGGGCCTTCAGGAGCTGCTTCAGCGGCAGCGGCGCGCGCGACTCGATCAGGCTCCCGCCCCACTCGCCGCGTCCCTGGGTGATCGCGATGTCCGCGTCGCCCTGATCGTGGTCGGCGCAGGTCGCGGGCAGCGAGTGGGAGCGGTCCTCGCCGGGCCAGTCCTGGGCCCCGCGCAGGAGCGCCCACCCGGGCTTCAGGGCCTTCAGGGGGTTCTGGACCATCGGGTCGCCCGCGTCGTAGACCTCCTTGCGGGACGTCCCGAACCGCAGCCGCACCGCGCCGGTCGCCTTGCAGGAGCGGGATCCCTGCACGTTCTCGTTCTTCCCCTGCCCGCCGCCGGAGCCCCCGCCCGGGCAGCCGGAGATGTCGGCGTAGCGTCGGTCGAAGTCGCGGCGCAGCTCCGCGGCGGCGGGCACCGTGACGACGGCGCCGGAGAAGCTCGGCGTCCCGTCCTTCGCGACCCGCACCTTCAGGGTGCCCGGCTTCGCCTTGGTCGTCCCGAACGTGATCGTCTGCTCGCCCGATTCCTCCTCGGGCCAGTCGCAGCTCGGCGCCTGGCGCTTGACGTACTTCCACGTCGTGGTCTGCGTGCCCTCGACCGCGACGCGGAAGGTCGTGGCCTTCGGGGCGGCGGTGGCGGGGGCCGCGGCGGCGAGGGCGGCGGTCGCGGCGGCGAAGACCGTCGCCGCCGTCGCGACGCGGTGGCGGGGCGGCGCGGCCGGGGACACGTCGGTGCCCAGGCGGGAGGGCGCGGATGGGACTGAGGCGAGCGCGACGGTGCGGGAGGCCGCGGAGGATGCAGAAGGGGGCGGGACCACGGTGGAGGCAGAGGCGTGCGGGATGGTGCGGGAGGCCGCGGAGGAGGGCAAGGAGGGCGCGACCGCGCGGGAGACCACGGACGAGGCAGCGGCCGGCGGAACGGCGCAGGAGGCCACGGACGAGGCGGAGGCCGGCGGAACGGCGGGTGAGCGGCGAGGGACGAGCACGGGGGACTCCCGGTCGAAGGGGCGGCGGGCGGGCGCGGGGAACGCCGAACGTCACCGTGCCCGCCCCGGGGCGCCACCGCATCGGGGACCTCCCCGGAGCTGCGCGGCACGGGCGCGGGCCTCCGGGTCCGCCGTGCCGGCCCGCGACGGTGTCGGACCGGGGCCGGGCGCCGGCCCCGTGGACGAACCGCGAACGGCGGCGGACCGAAGACGGGCGCCCGCCCCCGGACCGCGGACGGCGCCGGTCGGCGGTCGGCGGTCGGCGGTCGGCGGTCGGCGGTCGCCCGGCGGCACCCGACGTCACGCGCACCGGGACCAGTCGCGCTCCGCGACGCCATGTCCTGAGTGAATGGATCCATTCACCAGCGAGATGACGCGTCCCGGGAGGCGCGATCCGGGCGCGCGATCGCCGCGGCACGAGCCGCCCCGATCGTCCGGAGCGCCCCAGTCCCTCCGCATCACCCCGGCCGGGTCCTCCCGGCGCCGCGGGCCGCTGCGCCCGCGGTCGGACCGACGCGGACACGTGCCGCCCCGCGGCACGTACGTGCGTCGGTCCGCCGGGTCGTCGGAGTGACGCGGATACGTGCGTCGGTCGGCCCCCTTCAGAACGCGATCCGCGACCCCATCGTCACGACCCGCTCCCTTCAGAACGCGATCCGCGACCCCATCGTCACGACCCGCTCCCTTCAGAACGCGATCCGCGACCCCATCGTCACGACCCGCTCCGTCGGCAGGCGGAAGTAGTCCGCCGGGCTCGCCGCGTTGCGGGCCATGGCGACGAAGAGGGCCTTGCGCCAGCGCGCCATTCCGGGCGAGCGGTCGGGGACGATCGTGATCTGGGAGAGGAACCAGGTCGCGTGGTACGGGTTGAAGTCGACCTCCAGGCCGCCCGGGGTCCGGCGGGCGAGCGCCAGGGCCTCGGGGACGTCCGGCCGGTCGAGGTAGCCGAAGCGCAGGGTCACGTGGCTGTAGCCGTCGTGGTCGTAGCCCAGGTGGTCGAAGACGATCCGGTCGGCGCCGGGGACGTGCGGGACGGTCAGCGTCTGCACGGTCACGATCACGACCTCCTCGTGGATCGCGTGGATCCGGTCCACGGCGACGCGGAGCGCCAGCGGCGTCGTGTCGCGCGACGGGTTGAGGTAGATCCCGACGCCCGGCAGGCGCTTGACGGGCGGCACGAGGGCGTGCATCCGGTCGACGAACTCCTGCAGCGGGCCCTCGGCCTGCACGCGCGCGGCGGTCACCTCGCCCCGGCCGCGGTCCCAGGTGGTCAGCAGGACGAAGACGATCGCCCCGATCAGCAGCGGGAACCAGCCGCCGTGCAGGATCTTCGTCGCGTTGGCGGCGAGGAACAGCAGGTCGACGGTGACGAAGCCGACCACGCCGGCGACGACCATCCAGACCGGCTTGCGCCACAGCGCGCGCACGACGACGAGGAACAGGATCGAGTCGATCAGGAGCGTGCCGGTGACCGCGATCCCGTAGGCGGTCGCGAGCTTCGCGGAGGACCCGAAGCCGATCACGAGCCCGAGCACCGCGACGAACAGCCCCCAGTTGACCGCCGGGACGTAGACCTGGCCGATCTCGTCCTCCGAGGTGTGGCGGATCGAGAGCCGCGGCAGGAACCCGAGCTGCACCGCCTGCCGGGTGACGGAGAACGCCCCCGAGATGACGGCCTGCGACGCGATCAGGGTCGCGAGCGTCGCCAGGACGACCATCGGGATCTGCGCCCAGTCGGGGATCAGCAGGTAGAAGGGGCTCGAGATCGCCGACGGCTGGTCGAGGATGAGGGAGCCCTGCCCCATGTAGTTGATCATCAGGGCCGGGAAGACGACGAGGAACCACGCGCGGCTGATCGGCTTGCGCCCGAAGTGGCCCATGTCGGCGTAGAGCGCCTCGGCGCCGGTGACCGTCAGCACGACGGAGCCCAGCGAGATGAACGCGATCCCGGGGTGCGAGGTGAAGAACTCGACCGCGTAGGACGGCGACAGCGCGCGCAGGATGTCCGGGTGGTGGACGAGCCGGCCGAGCCCCGCGACGGCGAGCACCAGGAACCAGAGGACCATGACCGGCCCGAAGACCTTGCCGATGATCTCCGTGCCGAAGCGCTGGATCGCGAACAGCCCGGTCAGGACGGCGATCGTGAACGGGAGGACGAAGTCCTTCAGGCCCGGGGCGGCGATCTCGATGCCCTCGACGGCCGAGAGGACGGAGATCGCAGGCGTGATCATCCCGTCGCCGTAGAAGAGCGCGACGCCGAAGAGCCCGGCCGCGATCAACGCGGCCTTCACCCATGGTCGCTGGATCCCGGCGCGCCGGACGGCCGCGACGAGGGCCATGATGCCGCCCTCGCCGTGGTTGTCCGCCCGCATGATGAACGTGACGAACTTGATCGAGACGATCAGCGTCACCGACCAGACGACGAGCGAGATGATCCCGTAGACGTCCCCCTGGGTCGGCTTGACCGCCCCGTCGTCCGCGGCGAAGACCGCCTGCAGGGCGTAGAGCGGGCTCGTGCCGATGTCGCCGAAGACGACGCCGAGCGCGCCGAGGGTCAGCGCCGCCTGGCCGGCGTGCGGCCGGGGCGCTGGAACGCGGGGAGCGGGCATCGCGGGCGGACTGTACGCACCGCGGCGGCCGTCGCCGTGAACGTGGCGCGACGCCAGGCGTCGGGGCCACGGCGGGCGCCGCGGCCGAACCGCCCCGGGCGACGGCCCCGGAGGACGCGTCGGAGCCCGGCGTCGGAGCCCGGCGTCAGAGCCCGGCGGCGGGTGTCGCCACCCGGCCCACGACCACGCGCCAGGAGCCGGACTTCGGGACCACCGTCCGGAAGCCGCCGTCCTTCAGCGCGACGCGGCGCACGGTCGTCCAGCGGTCGCCGTCGCGGCGCTGGAGCCGTCCGGCCGCGCCCCGGGGCGCCGGGCGGACGCCGCCGACCAGGCGACAGCGCGGGGGGACGCGCGGCGCGCGGACCTTCA
>NZ_JBFAPC010000250.1:0-5276 GCF_040675535.1 Patulibacter sp. NPDC049589
AGATCCCGCGCTCGCGGAGGATCGGCACGACGTGGTCGACGAACGTCTGGAGCCCCGACGGGAAGACGTCGGGCCCGCGGCGTCCACCAGGCGCGCTCGCCCAGCAGCTGCATCACGGCGGGGACGAGGATCATCCGGACGACGGTCGCATCCACGAGCACCGCGGTGGCCAGCCCGACGCCCATGAGCTTGAGGAAGACCTCGGGGCTCAGGGCGAAGGCCGCGAAGACGGCGACCATGATCGCGGCCGCGGCGGTGATGACGCGGGCGGTGCGGGCGACGCCCTCGACGACCGCGGCCCGCGCGTCGCCGTGCAGCCCGAAGCGCTCGCGGATCGCGGACATGAGGAAGACCTCGTAGTCCATCGACAGCCCGAACAGCGCCGCGAACATGATCACGGGGATGAACGGCGGGACCGGCAGGGCCGTGTCGATCCCGATCAACTGCCCGGCCCAGCCGCCCTGCGCGACGAGGCCGACGACGCCGAAGGCCGCCCCGATCGACAGCAGGTTCATCAGACCGGCCTTCGCGGCGACGATCGGGGCCCGGAAGGCGGCGATCAGCAGCACGAACGAGATCAGGACGACGCCGCCCACGAACAGCGGCAGGCGCTGCGCGGTGACCGTGCCCTGGTCGACGGTCGCGGCCGTCCGGCCGCCGAGGTGGACGTCGAGGCCCGCCCGGGCCAGCGGCCCGTCGCGGAGGCGCTGCACGAGGTCCCGCGTGCTCTGGCTCTGCGGCGACGTCGTGGGCACGATCGTCAGCAGGGCGGCACGGTCGCCCCCGGAGAACGCGGGGGCGGCGACCGACCGGACGCCGCGGTCGGCGCGCACGGCGCTCGCCAGTCGCTCCATCGCGGGGCGGTCGGCCGCGCCGCGCGGGGTCTCCGCGACGGCGACGAGCGGGCCGTTCTGCCCCGGCCCGAAGCCGGCGGTCACGCGGTCGTACGACTGACGCTGCGGCGTGTCGGCCGCGGCGTTGCCGTCGTCGGGGAAGCCGAAGCGCAGCGTCGTCGCCGGCGCGGCCAGCAGGAGCAGGAGCGCCAGGGCCAGGGTCGCGGAGAGGACCGGCCGGGCCTGGACGCGGCGGGCCCAGCGGGCGCCGGGGGTCCGGTCGGGGTCGGCCGGGGTCGCACGGACGCCGGGGACCCGGAACCGCTCGATCCGCCGCCCGGCGAGCCCGAGCAGCGCGGGCAGGAGCGTCAGCGACGCGGCCAGCACGACGAGCACGGCCAGGCCGGAGACGAGCGCGACGCCGTGCAGGTACGGCAGGCCCATGAGGAACAGCCCGAGCAGCGAGACGACGACGGTGCCGCCGGCCACCAGGACCGAGCGGCCCGCGGTCGCCATCGCCCCGATCGTGGCCGCCTCGGGTTCCAGGCCGGCCGCGGCGAGCGACCGGTACCGCGTGATGATGATCAGGGCGTAGTCGATGCCGACGCCGATCCCGAGCATCAGCGCCATCTGGATCGCCCAGTCGGGCGTCGGGACCGCGGCGGCGAGCAGGCCGCCGAGGCCGACCGCGACGCCGACACCGAGGAGCGCGACGGCCAGGGGCAGGCCGGCGGCGACGGCGGTGCCGAACGTCAGCAGCAGGACCACGGCCGCGACGGCGAAGCCGACGAGCTCGGACGTCATCGGGGCGTCCTCCTCCATGCCGGGGACGCCGCCGGTGACGTACGTCTCGGTGCCCGCCTGCTTCGCGGCGGTCTCGCCGAGCGCGACGAGCGCGGTGCCGGTGGCCTCGGGGACGCGGGTGGCGACGTCCTGCAGCGGGACGCGGACGACGGCCGTCGTGCCGTCGCGCGACACGGCGGCGTCCTTCGCGGTGACGCCGCCGGCGACGTCGGGGAGCTTCGCGGCGTCCCGCAGGAGCGCGTCGATCGCGGCGGTCGACCGCGGCGTCACGGCGCCGGCGTCGGCGTGCCAGACGATGCGCACCTCGTCGGCGGAGCGGCCGCCGAAGTCGCGCTCGAGGGTCTTCGCCGCGGCCTCGGACTCCGAGCCGGGGGTGGCGTAGTCGACGACGAAGTCGCCGCCGAAGGACGCCGAGCCGGCGATCGCGAGCACGAGCACGACGATCCAGGCGGCGACGACGGAGCGGCGACGCCGGAAGGCGAGGCGTCCGAGGCGTCCGAGCGGCGTGCGCTCGGGGTGGTCCGGGAGGGGTTCCATGGGGTGGTCCTGACGGGAGGAGGGGCGGGGTGCTTCCGGTCTTCCCGACCGTATGAACCGGTGCTCCCCGCGTCGTCGGCCTGCCGGACGCACCGGGCGTACTCCCGTGGGAGTACGCGGGCCCCGCCGTCAGGCCCGGGTCGCCGTGCGCCGTCCGCCCTCGTCCGCCGACCGGGCGGGGGGCGGCGCGGCCCCGCCCGGCCCCGCCGTCAGGCCCCGGGCACGACGACGCCGGCCTCGTAGGCCGCCACGACGAGCTGGACGCGGTCGCGCGCGCCGAGCTTCATCAGGATTCGCGAGACGTGGGTCTTCGCGGTCAGCGGCGAGATCACGAGGTCCGCGGCGATCTCCGCGTTCGAGCGGCCGCGCGCGACGAGGACCAGGACCTCCTGCTCGCGCTCGGTCAGCTCGTCGAGGGCCGGCGGTCGCACCGGCGGGGTCGCGTCGCGCTGGGCGGCGAACGCGGCGATCAGTCGGCGCGTCACCCGCGGGTGCAGCAGGGCGTCGCCGGCCGCGACGACCCGCACGGCGTGCAGCAGCTCGGCCGGCTCGACGTCCTTGAGCAGGAACCCGCTCGCCCCGGCACGCAGCGCGCCGAAGACGTAGTCGTCGAGCTCGAACGTCGTCAGGACGATCACCTGGACGTCGCGGAGCGCCGGGTCGGCGGTGATCGCGGCGGTCGCCTCCAGGCCGTCGGTGCCGGGCATGCGGACGTCCATCAGGACGACGTCCGGCCGGTGCTCCCGCGCGGCCGCGACCGCCGCGGCCCCGTCGGCGACCTCGGCGCAGACGGTCAGCCCGTCCTCGGCGTCGATCAGCGCGGAGAACCCGGCGCGCACGAGCGCCTGGTCGTCGGCGAGGAGGACGGAGACGGTCACGAGGGCGCTCCGGGCGCGAGGACGCGGAGGACGGAGACGGTCACGAGGGCGCTCCGGGCGCGAGGACGCGCGGGACGGAGACGGTCACGACGCGGACGCGGGCGCCGGGAGCGGGAGCCGGGCCCGCACGGTCCAGGTGCCGTCCGGGGCGGGGCCCGCCTCGGCCGTCCCGCCGACGGCGGACGCGCGCTCGTGCATGCCGCGCAGGCCGGAGATGGGAGGGCTCGGACGCGCTGCGCATGGTCGCCCACACCGGTGTCGACGGGGTGGTCGTCGGCCGGGGCTGTCTGGGCCGGCCGTGGCTGTTCGCCGACCTGGAGGCCGCGTTCACCCAGGGCGCCGACTACCGGCCGGTGCTGCCCACCCTCGGCGAGGTCGCCAAGATCATCTCTCGGCACGCGCAGCTGCTGGTCGAGGCGCTGGAGGACGAGAGACACGGCTGCGCCGACTTCCGTAAGCACGTCGCCTGGTACCTGAAGGGCTTCCCGGTCGGCGGCGAGCTGCGCCGCAGCCTGGCGATGATCTCCTCGCTGGCGGAGCTGGACGACCTGCTGGCGAAGCTCGACCCGGCGGTGCCGTTCCCGGCCGAGGCGCTGGGCCAGCCGCGCGGCCGGGTCAACGCCCCGGGCAAGGTCTCGCTGCCGCACGGCTGGCTGGACAGCCGAGACGACGACACCGTCCCGGAGGGCGCGGAGACCGACGAGTCCGGCGGCTGACCTCCGGATCGGCGGGCCCGGTAGTGGCCGCCCGGTTGGCCGAGGCGATGAACCGCGTGGCCGCGGCCAGGTGGTGGTAGTCGTCCTCTCAGTAGACGACCGGCCATGCGGACGAGTCCCAGCGCAGCAGGTTGATGCCGAGCCGGGCGTCACCCGAGGCGGTGTAGTAGTGGTAGACCAGCACGTCAGCGTCGGTGTCGCCGAGGACCGCCGGGTGCCCGGGGCCGTGGACCGCGTCGTGCGAGGCCAGGATCTCGGTGCCGCCACCGGCGGTCATCGCGGTGCCCGCGCGGTCCAGGTACGGCCCGGTGATCGACCGCGACCGGCCCACCATCGTGCGGTAGGTGCTGGACGCGCCCTGGCAGCAGAAGTCGAACGAGGCGAACAGGTAGTAGTAACCGCCGCGGTAGAAGACGAACGGCGCCTCGATCGACTTGCTGTTCACAAACCGCTCGGCCAGATTGTGGATCGTGCTGTCCGCCCGCTTGCCGGTCGACGGGTTCAGCTTGACCATCTTGATCCCGGACCAGAACGAGCCGAAGCTGAGGTACCAATCGCCGGACGGGGTGACCGTCAGGTTCGGGTCGATCGCGTTGAACCCGCTGGTCGTGGTGCTCTCCACGACCTTGCCGTAATCGGTCCAGGTCCCGGCCGCGCCGGTGGTGCTGCCGGCCAGGAAGATCGCCGACCTGCTGGAGCCGAAGGTCGAGGCCGAGTAGTACATCAGGTACTTGCCGCCGTGGTAGGAGATGTCCGGCGCCCAGAGGTTGGTGTCACCGTTCGTGTACGGGTCGGCCCACGGTGTCCCGTTCGGGAAGGCCTTCCCGGCGTCGGTGAACCGGGTCCGGTCCGACGACGTCTTCAGCCCGATGCCCGGCGCCGTGTAGGCGAGCAGGTAACCGCCGGCCGGGCGCTTCACCATGGTCGGGTCGTGGGCGAACGTCGAGCCGGTCACCACACCCGGATTCGGGTAGGTCGCGGCGTCGGCCATCGTGAAGCCGTAGACACTGGCCGCCACGGCCAGCAGGCCGGTCAGTCCGGCCAGGAGCGTTTTGCGGAGCATGTGGGGGATCGCCTTTCGGTGGGGGATACCCAGAGGTGTCTTGCAGCGCTGTAAAAGTTGCTCGCGCCGGCCGACGAAACTGGGGGATTCGGCATTGCGGTAGATGCGCGACAGCCGGCCGGACAACAGAAATCAGCGCCGGGCCGCGAGCAGAGCGGTGGCCAGCAGGGGGACGACCGCGATCGCGTACAGGACCGGGAGGGACAGCGGCAGGGCGAAGCCGGCGTAGAGGGCGACCGCGCACACCTCGGCCGCGAAGCCGCTGATCGACAGGACCGTGGTGCGGGCCGGACCGGTGATCGTCTCCTGCAGGCGGGTCTCGGCATGCACCATGGCGAACTGCAGCAGACCGAACGCGGCCGAGACCCCGACCATGCCGGCCAGGTGCGGCACCAGCGAGCCCGCCGCCGTCAACCCGGCGGCCTGGGCCAGGGCGCCGGCGAGC